>DAIOWK010000158.1:0-7854 GCA_036758525.1 Myxococcota bacterium | reverse complement strand
TCGTCACGGGGAGATCTGACGTCGCCATCCTGCCAGCGCTCTATGCAGAGCTCGGGGACGGCTTCGTGGAGCGCCTCGTCGGGGCCTTTGCGCTGGCAATCTGGGACGGTGACCGCGAACGGCTCGTCCTCGCCCGGGACCGAGCCGGTGAACGGCCCGTCTTCTACGAAGCCACGGGTGACGGTGTTCGCTTTGCAAGCGAGCTGCGCGCCCTCACCGCAGCGGAACCGCGCAAGCCGCAGATGTCTCCAACCGCCCTGCGTGACTACTTGCAGCTCGGCTACTTCCCCGCTCCACAGACCGCGTTCGCTGGAATCAAGAAGGTTCGCCCCGGGCACTTCTTGGTCGCCGATGCGGAGGGCGTTCAAGAGAGCTGTTATTGGCGCTGGAATCTCGCGACGACACCGAAGAGGGTCCCCTCTGTCGAGGGGTTTGACGGGGTCTTCCGAGCGGCGGTGCAACGCCAAACCGAAGTGGATGTGGACTTCGGCGTCTTCTTGAGCGGCGGGGTCGACTCGTCCCTGGTGGCGGCCGTCGCGCGCTCCCTGCACCCGACACGCTCCCTCCCGGGGTATTGTGTGAGATTCGGGGATGCCTCGTTTGACGAGGGTTCTTTTGCCGAGGAAGTCGCAGGCCAGCTCCGCATGGAGCTTGTGTCCGAGTGGGTCCGCCCTGAAGACGTGCCTGCGTCGATCGCCGAGCTTGTCCGCGGCGTGGGCGAACCGCTGGCCGACCCCGCCTGGCTCCCGACTGCAGTCCTCGCGCGACGCGCCCGCCGCGACATCACGATGGCGCTCGTGGGGGAAGGTGCGGACGAACTGTTTGGCGGCTATCCGACGTACCCCGGAGCGCGAATCGCGCCGACCTATCACCGGCTGCCCTTACGGGTGAGGCGCGGGATCAACTGGCTCGTCGACCGGATCCCGGTGAGCGAGAAGAAGGTGACGCTTTCCTCTCTGCTGAAGCGGTTCGTCGCCGGCGAGAGCCTTCCCGGGATGGTGAGGCATCGGTCCTGGGTATCCCACGCGGACGCGTCCTTGCTCGAGGCGATCGGTGTGCGGTTGCCCCGAGCGAGCGAAGCCGATCTGAACCTCGGGAGCGCGGTCGATCTGGCTCAGCAGTGGGATTTTGAGGTAGCTCTCGGGGAGGGCCTGCTCACAAAGTCCGATCGTGCGGGAATGGCTTCGGCTCTCGAGCTTCGTGCGCCATTCCTGGATGTCGCCGTGCTCGAGTTCGCCGCGTCCCTTCCGGTGGAACACCGCGTCGCCGGATTCTCGACAAAGCGTTTTCTGAAGCGCTATGCAGAGCGCTACCTGCCTCGCCGGATCGTCTACCGTCGAAAGCGCGGGCTCTCAGTACCGATCGCCGGATGGCTGCGCCGGCCTCTCTTCGATTGGGCGGAGAAGCGCCTGAGCGCTGGCCTGCTCGAGCTGCTGGGCCTCGACGGCCGACGGGCACTCGCCCTCTTGTGCGATCACCGCAGCTCCAAGGCGGATCACGCTAGGCTCCTCTGGGCGCTCCTCGTCCTGGCAGAGTGGCTGGAGTGGGCGTCGGCAGAAGGCGCTCTCAATGGCGGCGACAGGGCTGGATCTGCGGCCTAGGGGCGGGTTCGGCAAAGAGCGCGGGCGGGAACCCAGCGTGTCCGCGGCCTGCTGCCTGCGCGCGCGGAGGTTCCTGCGGCAGCACTAGAATGCTGAGCAAACCAAAATCCATGCAAATTGGCATACCGAGGGAAACCAAAGACCAAGAGTTCCGCGTAGGCGTCGTGCCCGACGGGATTCGCACTCTTGTGGCCGCGGGTCACGAGGTGGTCGTGGAAGCGAGCGCCGGGGCAGGGAGTGGGATCTCCGACACTGATTTCGAACAGGCCGGCGCTCGAATGGTGTCCGCAGAGGAGGCTTGGTCGTCGCCCGGACTCGTGATCAAGGTGAAGGAGCCGAACGACGACGAGGTCCGGCGCCTGCGGTCCGGCCAGACCCTCTTCACCTACCTCCACCTCGCAGCCGCCCCCGCCCTCGCCGAGGCGCTTCGCCGCGCGGACGTGGTGGCGGTGGCCTATGAGACGATCCAGCACATGGATGGTGCCTTCCCCGTGCTAGCGCCCATGAGCGAGGTGGCCGGGCGTCTCGCCGTGCAGATTGGGGTGACCCTCCTTCAGAAGGATCGGGGCGGGAAGGGCCTCCTCGTGGGGGGTGTTCCAGGCGTCTTGCGAGGGCGCGTAACAGTGATCGGAGCAGGTACGGTCGGCATCAACGCTGTGCGCGTCGCCCACGCGCTCGGCGCGGAGGTCGACGTGCTCGACGTCGATCTCAAGCGACTGACCTATCTCTACGACATCTTCTCCGGTGACCTCAACACCCTCTACTCCAACCCCGCGAATGTCGAGCGCTCCGTGCGAACGAGCGATCTCGTGGTGGGAGCGGTGTACGTCCGCGGCAAGCGCGCCCCGCGGATTGTCACGCGGAAGATGGTGTCTGCGATGCAGCCTGGCTCGGTGGTCGTGGATGTCGCCATCGACCAAGGAGGGTGCATCGAGACGATTCACCCCACGACGCACTCGAACCCGACCTACGTCACGGACGGGGTGATCCACTACGGCGTGACCAACATGCCTGGTGCCGTGCCTCGCACCGCGACCTTCGCCCTCACCAATACGACGCTCCCCTTTGCCGAACGCATGGCGACACTCGGCGTCGTCGAGGCGGTGCGGCGCGACCCGGCCCTTGCCCTCGGCGTCAATGTGTTTCGCGGGGAAATCACCTGCGAGGGTGTCGCCGAGGCTCTCGGCGAAAAGGCGCGCGCCCTCTCCGATCTTCTGGGGCGTGGCTGAGGTCGCTTCGTGGCGGGGATCTGCGCCCCGACGGAAGCGATGCGGGTCGACGCTCGACGCTGCGGTGAGAGGCGGGAACAGGAAGGAAGCGCCAAACCGGGAGATCCGTCCTCACACCATGCGGATTTTTTCCGCCTGAGCGCGGGAGAGAATCGCGTCGCGCCGATCGCCTTCTGCCCCCGCGACGGCGAGCCCGAACGCGAGGGCCACCCGGACGGGCTCGTTCACGCGCTCGTCTTTGCGAACGTCATCGGCCACCTTTCGGGCCAGTTCTGCGAGCCGCTCGTCAGGCGCCGAACCAGGCTCGGGCATCAGCACGGAGAACTCGCCATCTGCCGTTCGCGCCAGGACATCAAAATCGCGCACATGACTTCGCAGGGCGTCGGCGACGCGCCGTACGACGCGTAGGGATTGTCCCGGGGAGGCCACCGTGACGATCGCCTCTAGATTCTCGATGCGGCAGGTGCCGATGGCAAAGCTACCCGCGCGCCCCGAACTGCGGGCGATCTCCTCGTCGATGCGCTTGATGAGATACGCGGCATTTGGCAGCCCCGTGTCCTCGTCGAAACTCTTGTGCTGGCGCGTGTGCGCGTAGAGAATGGCGTTCGCGACGGCGCGCTCCACGTACGAGACAAACTTTGCAAAGATGCCGAGATCGTCGTCGTTGAACGCGCCGGCAGAGAATCGATCCGCCGCGACCTTGTCGTAGAGCGCCAGGGTTCCGATCACGCGACCGTCCCGCTTGAGGGGCGCTGCCACGAGCGATCGAACGCCCGTGTCGAGTGCCTCGAGCGCCGGATCGCCCGCGACATCGCGCACCGCGAAGGCGGTTCGCCGTTTGATCGCGTCGACCGACACGCGTTTATCGAGGCGGAAAAGCTTCTCCTGAAGGCGCCCGTCGGCCGAGCCAAAGTACGAGCGGATCACGAAGCGAGCGGTGGTGTCATCCTGGAGCCGCAAGATGGCGTGGTCCGCCTCGAGCACCATCGCCGCCGACGACGTCGCAAGGCGCACGACGTCGGCGGGATCCGTCGCCGTGATCATTCGGATTCCGGTCTCGTTGATCGCGGAGACCTGGGTGGCACGAGCCGCCATGCGCGCCTCACGCTCGGCCTGGGCGATCTCGTCTGCGGCCGCCGCCGCGACCTCGAGCAAGGTCTCCTCCGCGGCACGCCCTCGAGGCGCCGGGCTCCCGGCCTGGACGGAGAGGACTCCGACGAGCGTGTCACCCGCGAGCAGCGGCAGCGCCGCGAAGGCCAGGGCATCCCCCGTGGAACGCAAGAAGGCGGGGCGCCGCTCCGAGGCCACCCGGCCATCGATGCCCTGCCCGAGCGTCACTCGGTACTCGCCGCCGAAGCCGCCTCCCGACAGCGAGGTCGCGGCCAGACGCAGCCCTTTGTCGTCGGGATCATGGAGGTAGACGGTGGCGATGCCGTTGCCAGCGCGCGCGGCGAGGACCTGGCAAAGCCGCGTGAGGCGCTCGAGCAGGGGTGCGCGTCCGCCAAGAATTTCCCGAACCTCACGGACCGCGGCGTAGCGTACGGCCTGATCCCGAAGGGCCGTGTGCTCCTGGGCCCGGGCGATGATTTGGGCGTCGAGGTGGGCGAGCTGCTCCACGAACTCGAGGTCGGCGTCGGCGAAAACGTCGGGGCGAGTGCCATGGTGCAGGTTCAGCACCCCCAGCACTTTGCCCTGGTGGACAAGAGGGACGCTGAGGGCGCTCTCTACGTCGAGGCGCTCGCGCACGATGCGAAAGGCTTGTCGATCCGCTTTTCCACGCAGGCGCAGGGGGCGGGCATCCGCCGCGACCCGCCCGGCGATGCCCTCACCGAGAGGGACGCGAATCTTCGACCAAAGCTCGGGCTCGATGCCCACGGCCACCCGGATCGTGAGCTCGTTCGTCTGGGGGTCGAGCAGCATGACGGAGCCGCGATCAGCGCCGGTGACACCGAGGGCGATCTCCAGCATGCGTGCGAACAGCTCGTCGGCGTCCACCGTGAGATTCACCGACTCGACCACCTCGTGGAGCGCTTGCAGGAGTTCCGCCTTGCGATCGCGCGCCGAGACGCCGTAGCCAAAGAGGAGCCTCGCCGTGAGCGGCGCCACGATCTGTACGCCCCTCGCCGCAGCTTCAGGGAACCGCTCCACGAAGCTCGGTTCGAGTCCGGAGTCGATGACCGCGTGCAGCTGCACGGTGCTGAGCGCCTTGGGGTCATCGGTCAGCCTCGCGCCGACGGATTCCATGCGCTCGGAGCCAAGGACGCGGAGGCGCTCGCGCACGAGCCCGGGATCGGGATCGAAAATGACGGCGATCTCGACTGCGGGGTTCGCGTCGAGCAGCGGCAACAGCGCAAGCACTTCATCGCTCGCGCCGTAGATCCCGATCCGGCGCCGCATCATCCGCCGTCGTCCGCGTCGTCGAGAAGCGGGTCGAGCTGAATCGTCAGCAGCAACGAATGACGACGGTGAGCGCTGTCTTTGAGCACGAGGGGGAGCACGAGCGAGCGGGGGCCATTGACCTCGGGGCGGCCCACGCTGGCAATCACGAGGGAAGCCGGCGGGGCGGAGTTCGCTTCGGCCATGGCTTCGGCGTGGATCTGATTCACCTCGGGCCATGATTCGTCGAGGGCGACCTGCGTATTCGCCGTGGCGCGTGCAATCTCGCGGGCGTCGAGCTCGACCGTCGCCGTGCCCGCCAGTTCAGGCTCGAACTCCGCGGGAGCGAACTCCGCAGGGGCCGGCTCGGCCGCCGGCCGACCACGCAGCGGCGGGCCCGCTGGCCGGACCGCGGCCGGTCGCGAGGGTGCGGCCGCAGGAGTGGGACGCGCCGGGGCCTCCGCCGCCGCGCCGCGGAGCGCCGGTCGGGAGAGCGCCGTGGGCATCGTTGCGGTCTTGGCCGGCGGAGCGGCATCCCGCGCCTCTGCGGGGAGCGCCGCCTTCATCGCAGCCGACACCGCGCCGCGCAACGCGGGCGCCTTCGATGCGGTCCCTGCCGCGGCGGTTTGCTCCCGGCGCGCTCGGATCACACGCTTCGAAACCGTCGTCAGCGTTTGGAGGACGCCGCTTCCCTCTGTGGCGACGGCCTCGAATGCGCCGGCACCCCGTATATCGAGCTTGCGGTGGAGCTCCTCGAGCGCGAAGGGATCGGCCAAGTCGCGCTTGTTGTACTGGATCACCATGGGAACGCTCTCCAGGGCGCGGCCATAGGCGGCGAGGGTGCGGCGCAGCTCCTCGAAGCAAGCCACATTCGCATCGATGCGATCGCGCTGGGCGTCCACCACGAACACGACGGCGTCCACCTTGTCGAGGAGCTGTTTGCGTGTCGGACCCTGCTCGGGACCGCCCGGGACTGCGATGATCTGGATGCGGGTCCGGACCCCGGCGATCTCGCCGAGTTCGATCGGCATCATCTCGTAACTCACAGACGGGTCGAGGCGCGTCGGCACCTCGCGCAGTTCTCCACGGTGATCGGAGCGGAGTTTGGCGTGAATCATGCGCAGGTTGGCCGTTTTTCCAGAGCCCGGCGCCCCCCAGTAGACAATCCGTGCGTTCACGTTCGGCTGCGCGGGATCGGGATCCGCCATCAGACTTTCCCCTTCTTCGTCAGGATTCGCCGTGCGTGCGTGCATATCACCGACGGGACGTCCTTGCTCTTCATGATGGTCGCGAGTTCCCGGTCCTGGAGATAGTTCAGAAACTTAACGGCAGTGGAGACCGGACACTTGGGGTTCATCGCGAGGTTCACCTTCACGGTGTAATTGCGCGTCCACTCGCGATTGCTTGCGATGATCCGGAGCACTTCGTCGGACAGGGCGCGCATCTTGGCAAAGCTCTCGACCTCGTTTTCGGTGATCTTGGGG
The DNA here is from genome assembly GCA_036758525.1 of Myxococcota bacterium. Taxonomy (GTDB): domain Bacteria; phylum Myxococcota_A; class UBA9160; order UBA9160; family UBA9160; genus UBA9160. The sequence continues at coordinate 1,164 of DAIOWK010000158.1, read as the reverse complement.
CTGCGAATTGCGGCTGCAGCGACGATTTTGTTGCGGTCACGGATCAGAAGGCCTCGGGCTTCCTTGTTGCCCATGCGCGCCAGCTTCACCTTCTGGAAGACGGAAAGGGTTTGAACCAGGGCGAACAGGTTTCCGCGCTGGGACTCATCGAGCTCGCCCGTCTCCTCGAGCAACTCCTTTGCGAAGTCACCGACGTCGTCACCGAGGAGCGCGCGAAGCGCCGCGAGTGCTGCCTCGTCGGTCACCTCACCGGTGGGCGGAAGCTCCTCCCCCTCGCGTGCTGCCTCGTCGGGCTCCTCGGCCTTTCCCTTCTGGATCCCGAGGAAGGACAGAATGCGGTCGATCACCGAACGACCGGTGAGAGGGTTTGAGCCGAGGGCCTCCACGATGTCCGGGCAGCGCAACATCCGCTGCTGGTTGTTCGAGATGATGTCGACGATGCGCTTGTGAGGGAGCGACGCGAGCCATGCGATGGTGGTGTCGTCTGCCTCGGGATTGAGTGCGAGCTTCTCGAGCAGCTCGGCGTCGTCCGCACGCGATCGCGCGAGATAGGACAGCACGGAAGGATGCGCCGAACCGGACAGTACCGAGACGACGATGGATCGGGGCAGGCTGTCCAGGCTCTCCCGCGCCCGCGCCTTGGTCTCGTCATCGGGATCATGGAGCAGCACGAACAGCACTGTGGCCAGCTCCACCGGCAAAAGCGGCAGAGCGCCCCGGGCGGCCATGCGACGCACCTCGACCGGGCCGTCGCGGCGCACGTAGCGCTCGGCTTGGGGCGAGACGGTGAGGCGGATTTTCACTGGGCTTCGGCCTGCCGCGCTTTCGCCTCGGCAATTACGCGATCTCGGAACTGAGCGGGCACTTCGTCGTAGTGGGAGAAGGCCATCTGGAACGAGCCCTTTGCCCCGGTCATGCTGGTGAGAGTGCTGGCGTACTCGAGCATCTCGGCCATCGGCACCTGCGCCCGGATGGCCTGGCTCGTACCGCGCGCCTCCGTCGACTGCACGCGGCCACGACGCTGCGAGATGTCTCCCATGACGTCCCCCACGTGTTGGTCCGGCGCCGACACTTCCACATCCATGATGGGCTCGAGGAGTGTGGGCCTTGCCTGCTCGACCGCCGCCTTGAAACCGTACGAGCCGGCCAGCTTGAACGACATCT
>DAIOWK010000157.1:0-7862 GCA_036758525.1 Myxococcota bacterium | reverse complement strand
GCCGAAGCCGCTCGTGGTGGCTCGTGCGCGACCAGCGGCGCGGCGGAGCGCGTCGGTCCTTCCGTTCCCGCGGCCCCGCCTCCCTTCCAAGGCAGGAAGTACCACTTCTGGGGTCGAAGTGGTGTGAATTCTGTCTTTCCGCAAAAAAGTTGATGGGCGGGTCTTCGAGACGACAGCCATGGGGCGCGTAGCGCGCAGAGTTGAAGCGTCTTCAGCATGGCAGGTGCCCATACCCCGGGGGTATCGTGATACTGGTCGGAGCAGCCAGAGGAGCCTATGAACGCCGAACGGATGATCAAAGCAAAAAAGCGGAGCCTCGACGAAGCCGCCGCGCTCCTCCGACCGAAGGACCTCCTGGCATTTCCGCTAGGCCCCGGACAGCCGACCGCGTTCCTTCACGCCCTCGGGGAGCGCGACGACTGGGAGGCCCTCCAGGCCTTCGGCGCGCTGGCACTCGCCCCGTTCAAGCTTTTCACACGGCGTGGTGTCACATACTTGTCCGGGTTCTACGGACCCGTCGAGCGAGGACTCGAGCAGGCAGGCTACGACGTGCGTTTTGTCCCGGCAGATTTTCGTCGCTACGGGACCCTCGCGCGACAGATGGCGCCCCGTGTGATGGCGACCGCCGCTGCGCCGCCCGATGCGAACGGACGTCTCTCTCTCGCCTTGCACGCCGGCGCGACCGTCGACGAGCTCCACCGCTGTGGTCGCGACCCCGACCGCATCCTGGTGGTCGAGGTGAACCCCCGACTGCCCCGCACGCTCGGGCTCCCGCCGGACCATCCCCACTGCCTGCACTGCGAAGAGGTGGACGTCATCGTCGAAGGTGACGACGAGCCGGTTGCGCTCCCCGAACAGGAAGCGACGGAGATCGAGCGCGCGATTGCCGCACACGTCCGCGATTACATCCCGGACGGAGCGACTCTGCAAACCGGTATCGGTGGGATTCCGAGCGCGGTGGTCGAGCTCTTGGCCGAGGGGCCGGGAGGCGACTATGGGGTGCACTCGGAGATGTTCACGAGTGGGCTCATGAAGCTCCACCTCGCCGGAAAAATCACCAACAAGAAGGGCATTTACGACGGCGTCTCGATTGCGACCTTCGCTCTCGGAACGAAGCAGCTCTACCGCTGGCTCGACGGACAGGAGGCCGTCCGATTTCTTCCCGTCGAACTGGTGAACGAACCCGGGCTGATCGCGCGCAATCGCAACATGATCTCCATCAATGGCGCACTCTCCGTGGACTTGGCGGGTCAGGTCGCGGCGGATACGGTCCGCGGTCGCCAGTTCTCGGGCATCGGTGGGCACGAAGATTTCGTGGCGGGCGCATCCTTCGCTCCGTGCGGTAGATCACTGATCTGCCTGCCGTCGACCGCTACGATTTTAGGAGAGCGAGTCTCGCGCATCGTTGCCACACTACCGGCGGGGACGATGGTCACGACACCGCGCCACCAAGTGGACGTCGTGATCAGCGAACACGGCACCGCCGAGCTCGCCGGAAAGACGATGGAGGAGCGCGCGCAGGCGCTTATCGCAATCGCGGATCCCGCTCTGCGCCCCGGCCTTCAAGAAGAGGCCGCGGCCGCGCTGGCGGGACGCGGCAGGCACTAAGACCTGAGCGGAAACGACGGAGGGTTTTCATGTTCGAGCAGTCCCGTTTCGCGCGCATCGCCTGGATCCCGATCCTTGCAGGGCTGAGCTGGCTTTGGTGCGCGTCCCACGAGGGGCTCGTCGTGGGATTTCTCTTCTCGACGATCCCGGGTTGCCTGTTGCTGGCATCTGGCGTCTCGACCCTGCTTTGGCCTGGGGATCTGCGGATCGCCCAATTCACAGCGCTGGGCGGCCTGATCGGTGTGCCCCTCGCCCTTCCTGCCTTCCTTACCGTCGGCGCAGGTACAGGCACCCTCCTCGTCCTGCTCTCCGCAGCGTCCTATGTCGCGGCGGGGGCGATCTCGGTGCGCCAAGAGCCCCACACCGACGAGGTCCCCGTGCCCCAGCCTTCGCTTCGACTCGACGCCGAGGTCGCCCTCGACGATGCGCTGCTCGCCACGATGGGCGTGTCCCTGCCCATTCTGGCGGGAGGCGATCGGCGTCGCCTCGCGGAGGAGGTGCGTGCGGCGCGGGAGCTGTTCGAGGCGCGCGGGTGGCTCGAGAAGCCGATCAGCTACCACGCGACCCCGCCCCTGCTCGAGTCTCCCCGCATCCGACGCGCCCACACCTTCCGGGTCGACTTCGAGCACCTTTCGTTCGAGAGCGAGTACGAACCGCACGACGGAGAACCTGGCCGCGAGCGCTGGCTTGGCTATCGGCCCAATCGCACCGCGCACGCGTGGGTAACGAGGCACGCCGACCACGCGCGCCCGTGGCTCGTGTGCATCCCTGGCTATCAGATGGGGGTTCCGCTCATCGACTTCGGCGCATTTCCCCCCGCCTGGCTGCGCGATCGGCTGGAGCTCAACCTGGTTTTGCCGGTCCTACCCCTCCACGGTCCTCGAAAGATTGGACGGCGCAGCGGCGACGGGTTCCTTTCGGGAGATGTGCTCGACACAATCCACGCCGAGGCACAGGCCATGTGGGATCTGCGAAGAATCCTTTCATGGGTGCGCGCACAAGGCGGCACAAAGATCGGAGTCTTCGGGCTCTCCCTCGGCGGCTACAACACTGCGCTGATCTCTTGCATGGACGACGCCCTTGCCTGCAGCATCCCCGGGATCCCAGTCACAGATTTTACCCGCACCTTCTGGCGACACGGGCCACTGCTTGAAATTCGCTACATCGAGCAGCTGGGCATGTCTCGCGATGCGAGCAGCGAGATCATGCAGGTCGTCTCGCCCCTCGCGCTGCGCCCGCAAGTCCCGCACGCCCACCGTGCCATCTTCGGGGCCGTCGCCGACCGACTGGTTCCCGCCGAGCAGGTGCGCGACCTCTGGCGACATTGGGACCGGCCGCGCATTGCGTGGTACCAGGGTGGCCATGTCACCTTTCGGTGGCATCGCGCAGTGCGCGAATTGATTGAAGGCACCCTCGCAGGGGCGGGCCTTACGCGCTGAGCATCGGCCGTGCGAGTCGGCTCGCCGGGTCCCAGGCCTCCGACGGCAGTACCACGCGTTGATAGAGCGACGCCCGCGCGAGCTCCCACAGGGTGAGCGCCGGGACCACCCCCACCCCCAGGCACAGCAGTCCCGCTGCACAGGCCGCGGCGCCGCCTGCGGTCATTCCGAGGATCGCGAGGCCGTGTCCCCGGGTCAGGCGAAAGCTCTCCTGGATCGCATCCACGGCGTCGAGCCCTTCCTCCACGACGAGATAGGGCACGAAGCGCGTCCGGCAATAGAAAAGAACACCTGGCAGGAGGAAGAGGGAGAGGCCGAGGAGCGTGAGGAGAAAGACGAGCACGTTCGCGGCGACCGACTCCCGGTAGTTGTCGAGCACGCGAAGCCCGAGGTGTGCGGGGGCCGGGAGTCCGCGCACGGCGCGTAGACAGACGTAGGCAAAGCCATCCTGAAGCGGTGCCGCGACAAAGGCCGCAAAGGCTGCAGCCCCGAGTACGCCCCAAGGGCCGGTGAGCAGGGCAGCGCTCACTCCCCATGCGCACAGCAGCACAAGCTGCGTCGCTAGTAGCCCAAGCGCGCATCGTCCGAGAACACCCCGAGCCTTGGCAAAGGGGCGGAGGGTGGATTCGGGCAATGCCTGACAGCTTGTTAGGCAAATCGTCATCGGCTCCTCGGCCTGGCATGAGTGCGTGGCGCTTCGACCAATGAGAAGAGCAAGAGCCGTGCCACGCTTTTGGCGCGCGCGCGTCCTCGTGAGTTGGCCAGCGTGCAGCGTAGAAGCGACAGTGCAGCCCGAGCCTTGCGGTGAGCGAGCGCAAGGGAGTCTTTTTTGCCCCTCCCAGGGTTTCAGATCGGAGAACTGCCTCACGAGCGGATCGCGCGGATGCGAGGCTTCGTGAGCGCAGAAGCGCGCACTCCGTAGACGGATTTCAAGAGTCGCTTGATCTCCGCGTGACGCTGTCGCGAGGTCGTTGTACACAGCCCGGATGCCGCGGGCGATTCTCTTCGATTTGGACGGCGTGCTGATCCACAGCTACGAGGTCTGGTTCGAGCTGGTGAAGGCTGCGGCACGGGATCTTGTGGGCGGGGTTGTGTCGCGGGAGGAGTTTGGGGCGGCCTGGGGCCAGGGCATCGAAGCCGATGTAGAGCGCTTCTTCCCCGGACGTAGCCTCGAAGAGGTCGAACGTTACTACGACGCGCATTTCCTCGAATACGCTCCTCACCTGATCGTCAGTCCCGACGCGGCTCCTGTTCTGCGCGAGCTTCGCTCCCGCGGTCTCCCCACCGTTCTCGTGACAAACACCCCAGGGGCGCTTGCCCGTGAAATCCTGCGCGCGGCTCGGCTTGGACTTGACGCCGTGGTCGGCGGAACCGACGTTCCTCACGCGAAGCCGGCGCCCGATATGATTCTGCGCGGCGCGGAACTCGTGGGCGTCGCTCCGGCCGAGACGCTGGTGGTCGGGGACACGGAGTTTGACCGCGCGGCTGCACGGGCAGCCGGAGCCCCGTTCGCTGGGCTCGGGATCGAGGGCGACTACTCGCTTCGCCGGCTGGTGGACGTGCTCGCGCTCGCGCCAGGGCGGCTATCATCGAAGGCTAGAGATCGGAGGTGACCCCATGGCCAAGCGCATGCTTCTTTTCTTGGCGACGAACCTGCTCGTGATCCTCACCATTTCCGTGGTCTTGCGGGTCCTCGGGATTCAGCCCTTTCTCACGAGGGAAGGGATCGACTACCAATCCCTCGCGGCCTTCTGTCTCGTCTGGGGTATGGGCGGTGCCCTGATCTCGCTTGGCCTTTCGCGCATTATCGCCAAGACCGCGATGGGCGTGCAGGTGATCGACCCCGCCACAACGGACCCCGGCGCGCAGCAGCTCCTGCAGACCGTCGGGCATCTTGCCCGCAGCGCGGGAATTCCGATGCCGCAGGTGGGGATCTTCCAGTCCGACGACATCAATGCATTCGCTACCGGTCCGACGAAGAAGCGCTCCCTCGTCGCCGTCTCGACTGGACTGCTGCGTAAGCTGGGCAGCGCCGAGACCGAAGGAGTTCTCGGTCACGAAATTACGCACATCGCCAATGGGGACATGGTCACGATGACGCTCCTGCAGGGCGTTGTGAACGCCTTCGTGATGTTTCTTGCCCGCGTGATCGCGTTTGCGCTCGCCCAGGCCATGCGCCGTGACGACAACCAGGGCATTTCCTTCGGGCTTTTCTTTGTGGTTCAAATCGCCCTTGAGTTGGTGTTCATGGTGTTCGGGAGCCTCGTGGTGATGGCCTTCTCGCGGTCTCGGGAGTTCCGCGCGGATGCTGGGGGTGCGCATCTTGCCGGGCGCGAAAAGATGGTGAGCGCCCTCGAAGCGCTCCGTCGCGACGTCGAGAATCTCGACCCGCGCGCCCAGCCCGCTGTCGCGGTCATGAAGATCTCGAGCCGCGACGGCCGCTTCGGGCGTCTCTGGGCGAGCCATCCGCCCCTGGAAGACCGCATCGCGCGGCTCCGCGCGCTCTCGGCGTAGCCCGCTCGCGCCACGGCCGGTGGCTGCTCTGGCTCCCTCGGTCGTGGTGGACTCGTCGCGCGCAGTGACCACCGCTCCCGCCGCCCGGCCTGCGCGCTACGGCCGTCCAATCCTTTTCCGCTGATTCAGAGCCTGCTGTCCTGCCGTTAGACGACCGGAGAAAACCGAGGTACACGAACGGTCTTCGGTTTGCTCAACGTGCGCTCCAGGGTTGAGTGTGCGCGGTGTCGGCGCGTGGCCCCGGATGTGTATGACCCACACCGGAGCGGCTTTTTGCCAGCGGATCAGAGGGCGCCCAGACCATGGAAGCGGTTCCGGCGGTTGCGGCAGCGGCCGACATAGAACTCGCCACTTGGTGCCGTCTTCAAAAGGTCGGCCCCGCCTCGCGTCCCGGCGCTTCAGAGCGAGTCGTAGGCCGCCGCGAGCAGCGCGCGCGGGCGCGGATCGACGAGCCAGAGGCCCTGATGCATCAGGTTCATGACGTAGCCGAAGCTCAAGCGGTGCTCGGGATCGGCGTGTCCGTAGGAGCCGCCCGCACCGCCGTGGCCGAACGCATTCGAGTTGGGCCCGAGCGGCTCCTGCTCCGTCGGGAGGAAGAAACCGAGGCCGAGGCGCGTCGAGAGCGGCAAGACGCGGTCCGGCCCGTGCGCTTGCTCGGTGCGGGCGCGCTCGATCGACTCCGTAGCGAGCAGCCGCACGCCGTCGATCTGGCCCCCGAGCGCGAGTGCCGCGTAGATGCGCGCGAGCGACCAGGCGTTCGTGTGTCCATTCGCCGCGGGGATCTCGGCAGCCCGCCACTCGCGCTTGTTCACGAGGCCGATCACGGGCGGGTTCGCGAAGGCCTTGGCGAGGAGTCCCTGCGGATCCTTGAGGATCTCGGCGATCAGGTCGAAGCCGGCACCCTGCTCCGGTATATGGATCGGGCCCTGCACGAGATCAGCGATGCGTTTGTCGAGCTCCGGGCCGCAGCCGATGTGGAACTCAACGCCGAGCGGATCGGCGATCGACTCGCGGACCACCGAGCCAACGCTCCGGCCCGTGACGCGACGGATCACCTCACCGACGAGCCAGCCGTAGGTGAGCGCGTGGTAACCGTGGGCGGTGCCGGGCTCCCACCAGGGCTCCTGCTCCGCCAGCGCCTCTACCATCGCGTCCCACTCGTATAGCGCGCCGGGCGGGAGCGACTTGCGCACGGCCGCGAGCCCGGCCCGGTGGGAGAGGAGATGGTGCACCGGCACCTCGGCCTTCCCGCCCGCCGCGAACTCCGGCCAGTACGTCGCGACCGGCGCGTCGAGATCGAGCTTGCCCTGATCGACGAGCTGGTGCGCCGCGATCGCCGTGATGCCCTTGGTGCTTGAGTAGACGTTCGCGAGCGTGTCACGCTCCCAGGGGCGCGTACGCTCCTCGTCGATCCACCCGCCCCAGAGATCGACGACCGCCTCGCCGTCAACCGTGATGCAGACCGCCGCGCCGAGCTCCGCACCGCTCTCGAAGCCGCGGCGGAAGACTTTGCGGACGCTCTCGAAGCGGGGATCGCAGAAACCGTGGATCGGCGCGGGCTGCTGGCTCATGGCACTCCTTGAAAGGGCTCTCTTGGTACCGGCGCGGGCATAACCGTCTAGAGGGCACCCGATGCGGTGGACGCGAACGCGCCATTCTTCTGTCGCGGCTCCATGCCCACCTCGCGCGCTACTTCAACTCCGGCTTTCTGTACAGGGTGACGACCGCCGCGCCGCCGAGACCGAGGTTGTGTTGGAGCGCCACCTTGGCGCCCGCTACCTGGCGCTTCCCCGCCTCGCCCCGGAGTTGCCAGTTGAGTTCGGCACATTGAGCAAGGCCGGTCGCCCCAAGCGGGTGGCCCTTGGAAATGAGACCACCCGAGGGGTTCACCACGACTTTGCCGCCGTAGGTATTTGCGCCCGAATCAACGAACTCCCCACCCTTGCCCTCGGGGCAGAGGCCGAGACCCTCGTACGTGATGAGTTCGTTGCACGAAAAGCAATCGTGAAGTTCCACCACGTCGACATTCTCTGGTCCGAGACCGCTTTGCGTGTAGACTTTCTCTGCCGCCTTCTTCGTCATGTCGAATCCGACCATCTTGATACAACTCTTCTCGTCGAAGGTGCTCCGGAAGTCGGTGGTCATCGCCATCCCGGCGATCTCCACCGCTTTGCCCTCGAGCCGGTGCTTTCTCACGAAGTCTTCGCTGGCGAGAATCGCTGCGCCTGCGCCGTCTGAGGTCGGGCAACACTGCAATTTGGTGAGCGGTTCGTAGACCATCGGGGCCTTCAGAATGTCCTC
>DAIOWK010000156.1:0-7886 GCA_036758525.1 Myxococcota bacterium | reverse complement strand
TACGCATTGCAACAGCCATGGACCGGTTGGGCGACCTCGACGACGAGATGTGGGACGAGAAGGATGGCTTCTTCTACGATGTGCTGCGCCTCCCGGACCAAAGGGCGATGCGCCTCAAGGTACGCTCGATCGTAGGCCTCCTCCCCCTGTGTGCGAGTACCGTGATTGAGGCCGAGGCGGTCTTGAAGTTTCCTCGGCTCATCGAGCGCGCTCGCCGCTTCATCAAGTACCGCGGCGATCTAATCGACAATATCGCGAGACCGGACCGTCCGGGCGTCGCAAACCGCCTCCTCTTGTCGGTGCTGAACGAGGCCAAGTTGCGCCGCGTCCTTTCCTGCATGCTCGATGAGCGGGAGTTTCTGAGCCCCTACGGGATCCGCGCCCTCTCCCGCTATCACCTCGAGCATCCCTACGAGTTCGATGTCCACGGGGAGGCGTACCGAGTGGACTATGAGCCCGCGGAGTCCTCAACGGGTCTTTTCGGCGGAAACTCAAACTGGCGAGGCCCCATCTGGTTCCCGGTGAACGCCATGATCATCCGGGCCCTCGTCCAGCTCTACAGTTACTACGGGGACGACTTCAAGATCGAGTGCCCCACCGGCTCAGGCTCTCTCATGACACTCTTCGAGGTTGCGCGGGAGCTGAAGCAGCGGCTCGCGGGCATCTTCCTTCGCAACAATGAAGGTCGGCGGCCGGTCTTCGGCGATGAAAAGAAGTTTCAGACAGACCCCCACTGGCGCGACTGCTTGCTGTTCTACGAGTACTTCCACGGCGACAACGGCGCAGGCATCGGAGCCAGCCACCAGACCGGTTGGACAGGGCTTGTCGCGAAGCTCCTCCAGGCTTTCGCCTCCACGAGGCCTGAGGAGATCCTCCGAACCGGTGCGAAGGCCGTGCTTGCGTACGACGAGCCGCTTGGCTAGCTGGGCCGCGGAGCGATCGGAAGGAACCCGCGAGGTCCAAGGAGAACTGCGAGCCTGGGAAATCGTCGTGCGAAGTGGCGTCGATGGCGTATGCGCCTTCTACGGGCGCTCGGAGTCCGAGACAGCCAGACCTAGGGAAGAGCTTCAGCGGCCGGCCACGTGCATCAACGCGTTTGGAACGTGCATGGCCCGCTTGTCGAACCTGGCACCGATCGAGCGGAAATAGCCCAAGAGATCATCGGGAACAGGTCGACACTCGAAACTTCGCGCAGGAGCGGTCCCGACATACTGGTTCAATTTGATGTGCAGGACGCAGCCTGGCGCCATGAAGCGGGTAAGATCCTTCAAGAAGAACTCCCACTCCTTCGGCCCCCACTGACCCTTCTCTCCCGCTCGGTCGAAACACGTAGCGAAGGCCGTAATCAGGTCGAACGGCCCGCCTGGGATTTCTGGCAAGGGCTCAAACGGCTCGATCGTATGGAGGACCTTTCGAAGGCCGAGCAAGTGGGTCACTTCATTGAAGTATGGATCATCCTGGTCGAGACCGATCGGATGATGCCCGAACTGCTGGGCCGCATAGATGAAATAGCCAAAACCGCAGCCGATATCGAGAATGCGCAGGCCGCTCGACTTGTCGAGCCCGAGAGCAAATATTCGCTCGGCATTTCGAATGAGCGAGTGTTCGAACTTGTCGTGATACTTCGTAAACGGGTGAGCGTCGTACCTTTTGCGGATGGCGGTCATCGTCTCAAAGTCGATCCCCCGAAAGAGTCCGGCCCGAACCGCCTGCTTGGCGCGGAAACGGGCGATCCCCCTGCGAGAGACGCTTTTCAGTCTTTCAAAGAGCCTCTGAACCATCGGAACATTCTCTCCCTTAGACCGAGCCGGACTGTAACTATATCAGGCCGCGCTCAGGGTTGTGGTGCGGGATTCGCACTCACTTCGTTCCCCTGCCGCTGCAGCAGAGGGACCAGTCGCTCGGTGATGGCGGCAGCAATCACGGCATTGGCCTGCTCGGTGACATGTCCGAAGTGATCGAGAAACTGATCGCCCTTCACGTTGTCGAATACCGCAGTCAGCGGGAAAAAATCGATCCCACGGCGCTTCGCGAGGCGTGCCTCCACGTCGGGGAGACACGCCTTCGTAAGCTTCACCAGCGGGTCGCGATCGTCTGCCATGAGATGTGCCTCCCATGGGCCGAGCTGCTTCCCGCTTGTTGCCAGAGCCGGCTGCCAGAAGAAAAGAGGCATAAAGTCGAACTCCCGCCCCAGCGCGTCACCGATTCGGACGAGATTCAGGTAGTTGTCCGCAATTCTCTCGCACGCCGCGGGCACGTCGAGCTCCGGTGGTTTGGGCGCGGGCCTCAAGCCCTGCAGCGCCCGCACGACGTGAAGGTTCGAGGCAAGCGCCAAGAGGAGCTCATTCGTGCTTCCATGTCCGAGCGCGAAGCGCTTGCGCGCTTCGGCCTGCCCGTAGACGTCGCCAGGCTGCTCGCCCTCGGCGACCGGACCGACCTCGTTGATCCCATCGAGGAAGACGACGGCGCGCGGGCGTGCCCCGCGCCGTAGCTCCTGCTCGAGCGTGGCCATGTTCTGGGTGAGGTTGAACGCGCACTGGGCCTTGTTCTCAATCTCGACGTCCTCGATGCCTTGGGCAGCGAGCTGGCGCGCCACCCAAGAAGGGATCGTGGCTCGATCGCGCGCGGTAAAGCCCCACATCGCAGAGCCGCCGAACAGGAAAACGCGGCGCAGCGTGGCTTCGTCGCCGCGTGGCGACTGCTCGGTGTGCCGGTAGCCCGAAGGCTCCACGTAGAGATCTTCGTGGCGGCCAGGTCTCACCCACCAACCCCGGTAGGGATCGTAGTCCACGTAAAATGAGTCCGGGCGCCCCATGTGGTAGTGGCTGGCCGCTCGGAACTTCGGGAACCACGCCTCAGAGGCGTACGGATCCTGCGGGGCCGCCCCCGTGACCTGCGGCTTGGCTCCAGGAAGTCGCTCGTAGAGCCGGTAGCCGCCCTCAATGGCAAACAGCAATCCGAAGGAAAGACCGGCGATCACCCAGGCGTCGCGTACCTGACGGCCGATTCGCGCGAGCCACTGCCCGACCTTCGCCCTTCTCGATCCGACCTTCATGTCGAGTGGCCTACCCTCTTTGGCCCGCGCTCGCGCAGTTGCCTCTGGCTCAGGTATACAGAGAGGCTTCCTTGGACGCGCCGATGCGAGTGGACCACCGTGCCACAAGCCTCAGCGTTCACAAGGCCTGAGCTCCCCAGCTTCCCGCTCGGCGCGCAGCCGCGGATTGCGGAACGGAGGGACGAGGCCGGGCCCGCGCCCGGAGGCTTCGGGAAAAGCGGGGGCGGCGGCGCCGTCATAGCCTGTGCCGCGGGGCGCCGGGCCGGAGGATCGAGTGGACGCGATCGGCGGAGCAACCTTCGCTGCAGCTCTACTCGCTACTGCGGTCGCATGCTGGGCCGGGACCCGGCGCCGAACGCGTCTCGCGCTTGCGGCGCTCTTGCTCGCGGCGCTCGCGCTCCGCGTCAATCTGGCCGCGCACTGGTACCTCGGCAAGTGGGACGAGCGCTACCACGCCGTCGTCGCACGCCACCTCATGGACCATCCTCTTGAACCCACGCTCTTCGAACACCCGCTAAACGAGGTCCCTCCCGAGCGATGGCTCGAGAGCCGTGTGTGGCTCACTCATCCCACCCTCGCCATGCAGCTGATGGCGCTCTCCATGTCCGCCTTCGGTGTGAGCGAATTCGCGATGCGGGTGCCGAGCGTCATCGTTTCAACGCTGGGCGTTCTGCTGACTTTCCTGCTCGCCAGGCGTTTGCTGGGCGTCTCCGGTGGCCTTGTGGCCGCGGGGTTTCACGCCTGGCACGAATCTGCCGCGCTCTGGGCGGCTGGCCTGCGCAGTGCTGATCACGTGGACACCTTGATGGCGTTTCTTGTGGAGCTCGGCGTTCTTGCGGCGCTCTGGGCTGCGGACGCCAACGATCCACCACACCCCTCCAGATGGGGAAAGGCCGCGCTGGTGGGTTTCATCACCGGTCTCGCCTTCCTCACCAAGGAGGGAGCTGCACTTGTCTGTCCGGCCGTCTTTTTCTTCGCTCTTCTCGCGCGTCTCGGAGGGCGGGGACCTGTCCGAGAGTTCCGGCTGTGGGCCTCCCTCGTGGCTCTCCCGGTGTGGGCGTGCGCCGTAGCCGCCCTCGTCGTACTCCCCTGGTATCTCCATCTCGCCCGCGCCTTCCCGACGGAATTTGCCTGGCTCCAGGGACGATCGGTTCACTACTTCCTCGAGCCGGTGGACAAGCACGTGGGGTCGTGGACCTGGCACTTCGCCAATCTGACATACGACTATGGGCTGCTCGCACCAATTCCGCTGGTCGCGTTCATCGTTCACGCCTTTCGGAAGCGGCACGACTGGCTGCCCGTGGTGGGCTGGTTTCTCCTCACCTACGGCGTCTACACCCTCGCGGCGACAAAAATGAGGGGGTACGTCCTCCCCGCCGCGCCGGTGGTCTTCCTTTCGTATGGGTTCTTCCTTCCTCGTTGCTTTGACCTTGGCCCGGGTGCTTCTCGGACTTGGCGGGTGGCCGCGGCTGCGCTCGGCGTACTGATCACGGCCGTATTCATCCAGGGCGATACCCCGCACCCATGGGCCATAGCGGTGCGCGATCCCCTTTGGACACAGGAGCTCCGCGATCTGGGTTCGCAGGTCGCGGCGCTGCCGCCGGGACGCTGGATTGTGTTCAATGTGAGGCGGCCGGTCGAGGCGATGTTCTATGCGCAAGCCACCTTTTCGCCGATCTTGCCCGACGAAGCCACGGTGGAGGATGCGATCGCGAAGGGATTCCGGGTTGCGGTGTACGCCGACGCCGAGGAGCCGATGCTTCGTGCCCTTGGGGACGATTCGCGGGTCATCCTCCTGGCGGGATATCCCGGGACAAGGGATGCGCGCCGACTTGCAGGCCGGCTCCTTGCGCTGCCTTCTCGGCGCCTCGCCCTCTACAACGCGAGGGAAGGGAACGGCCTGGCGGACTACCTGGAAAGCTTTGGTCTGTCCGTCACCGTGGAATCGCGCATGCCGCAGAGCGATGCGGAGTTCGAGCGCAACCAACAAGCGGGGCGTACACCCGTCGTCCTGCTCCAGCCAGGTGTGGAGGCTCCAAAATCGCTCGCTGCGGAGCAAGCAGTTGTGACCTTCGTCGTGGATCCCGTGTACGCCATGCCTCCCCACTAACCATCGGATCGGACCCCCTGCGGCGTCCCTCCCGGTTGCTAGCGAGAACTCATGATTCCAGCTTCTTTGCTTGGCGAGGGCGAGAGGGACCCACACCTGTAGACTTCACGCGGATTTTTCCCGAATATGGGGCGATGAAGAACTTGAGCGCGCTCCGAGTGGAGCCGCCAATCCTCGCTGGATGAACGTCCTCCTCATCACGACCGACCAGCATAAGGCGACGACGCTCGCCGCCTACGGCGATCCGCTCGACGCGACTCCTGCGCTCGATCGATTCGCCGCCGAGGGCACTGTCTTCACGCGCTGTAGGACACAGAACCCGTTTTGCCAGCCCGCCCGTGCCACAATCCTCACGGGCCGCCATCCGAGCACACACGGTGTCATCCGCAATGGAATTGATTTGCCTGACGACGCAGCCCAAGACGCGGTCACGACGCGGTTCGCGGAGGCCGGGTTCGCGACGGCGCTGTTCGGCAAGGCACACTTCGCGTCGTACTTTCCCGACTACCCGACGGGTCGAGTTGAGTCCGTGGTGGACTCGGCCTGGGTCACACCGGACTGGTACGGTCCGTATTTTGGTTTCGAGCACGTCGAGCTGGTGACGGACGTGCACAACATCCGACTTGCGCCGCAGGTCGGGCGCTGGAACTGGGGCTTCGGGCCTCCGCCATTCGGGCTCCACTACGCGCGCCACCTCTACCGGGACGGGTCCGCCCGCGGTGTCGAGCGGCTCCGGCTCATGCAGCCCGAAGCGGCCGGCCGTACCTGGGACGCGACCCAGACCTGGAAAAACCAGTTGCCCGAAGAGGATCATCACACCACCTGGACGGCGGATCGCGCGATCGCATGGCTCTCGCGGGTAGACCGGCCGTTTTTCGCCTGGGTGAGCTTCGCAGATCCGCACCATCCCTTCGATCCGCCCCGTCCTTGGTGCGACCGCTACAAACCCGCCGACATGAGGCAGGTGCTGCCCTCGTATTCCCCGGACGAGCTCGCGCGCAAGCCACCTTTTCACGCCGCCTGGTCCCGGGGCTTCCGCGGTACCGAGATGGAATGGGCGAATCCTGGGTGGGCACTCTTCTCCGAAGAGGAGCGCCTGACGATCTTTGCTGCGTATTACGGAATGATCGCTCAAATCGACCATCAGGTAGGGCGGATCCTCGGCGTCCTCGACGCGCGCGGCCTTGCCTCAGACACGCTGGTCCTCTTCACCTCCGACCACGGCGACTATATGGGCGACCACGGGATGATCCTCAAGGGGCCGATCCACTACGAGGCGTTGGTGCGCGTGCCGCTCCTCGTGCGCGGACCGGGCTTCGCGCGCGGAGTTCGGGTTGACGATCCAGTGGGAACGATCGACGTAGCGCCCACCGCGCTACGCGCGTGCGGCTTCCCAATTCCTCCGACTGTGGAGGGCCGACCACTCGGCGAAGGGCCGCGGGAGCATGTGCTCACGGAAGACGACATCCTGCGCGGGATTCTTGCATTTCGCACGCTCACGACGCGGCGTTGGCGGATCACGCGGAACGAACGCGATCCGGATGGGGGCGAGCTGTACGACCTCCAGGAGGACCCGGGAGAACTGGTAAACCGCTGGGCCGATCGTGCCCTCGCCTCCGTGCGCTCCGACCTGTTGGCTACCCTCGATGACGTGATGCGACACGACCTCGGCCGCTCGCTCCCCCTCGTCTGCCAGGCGGGTTAGGCCTTCGGTCCGTGAGCGTTGGACACAAACGGCTTTCCAACTTGAACGTCCCGGAATGCTCGCGCGCACATCCTTCTGACCGCGGCGAGAACTCGCACGGGGTCCTTCCTCGTTCGCAGCGAGGCGCAGGAGACGTCGACTTCATCGCCCAAAGGTTCGGCGCACGCCGGCCCGTGGGCCCTCATCTTCGCACAGCGCACCCCCCCTCTCCCTGACTAAGGTGCCCGCAAGCGAATCCGTCGTGTTCACGGGTGGGACGATCCGTCCGCTGGACGGGCGCACCGCGCGGGCCGAGGCGCTCGCGATGCGCGACGGACGAGTCCTCAGCTATGGGGGCCGCGCTCAGCGCGCGCAGGCGGGCGGGGGCGCGACCACGGTCGAGCTCGACGGCGCCACCCTGCTCCCGGGGCTCGTCGACACGCACCCCCACGTCCTCCACTTCGGTGCATTCGAGCACCCCTGCGGCTCTGGGATGCGAAGGACTGGGGCGAGATCATCGCACGCCTGCGCACGCGTGCCGAAACGCTCCCGCCGGGTACCTGGCTCATGGGGACACCCGTCTGTGAACCGTCGTCCACGATGCGATCTAGGACGAAGGTGCCCCGAGATGAGTTGGGCGGCGCCTCTCCCGTTGGAAGAGCGCCCCCATCCTCGCTCATCCGAAGACCACCTCAGATCGCGAGCTGCTTCGCGGGACGCACAACGATATCAGCGATGTTCACATGGATCGGCTGGGTCACTGCGTAGATCACCGCCTCGGCCACGTCCTCCGGACTTCCGAGGATCTTCCGCATGGCGGGCTGGATCTTCTCAAGGACTTGATCTGGAATCCGCTCGCCGCGCCTCACTTCCACCTGGAGGCCAGACGCCTGAACGAGCCCGGCGACCACCTTTGGATCGAAGTTCCGGGCGAAGTTCGTCGCAATCGCACCGGGCATCACGTTCACGACGCGGATCGTGTCCTCTTCGAGCTCTCTCCGCAGGGTCGCAGAGATGCAGTTCACCGCGTGCTTCGT
>DAIOWK010000155.1:0-7897 GCA_036758525.1 Myxococcota bacterium | reverse complement strand
CGCGCTTTTGCTCTTCGCTTCCGAACGCCATGATCGTGGGTCCGATCCAGTTCACATTCATGTACTGGGGACCCCGCGGCTCGCCGCGCGCCCAGAGTTCCTCGCCGAGGATTGCGTGGCGCCAGGGGGAGGCGTCTCGGCCACCGTATTCCCTCGGCCAGTGTTGGGTGAGCCAACCTCGCGATGCGAGCAGCCCGCAGAACGCGCGTGAAAACCCCGCTTGGACGTCGCTCCCCGGGCCGTCCTTCGCGATCTCCTCCCAGTCCTGCGGCAGCGCCTCCCGCAGGAACTCGAGGAGCTCGCGGCGAAACCCCTGCTCGTCTGCGGTCCAGCCGAACTCCATCTTTGCATCCTCCTACACCGCGCACCGAAGCACGCCGTCGCGTACACTTCGCGCGCGACCGAAACTGCGAGCGATCCGGACACCTACCGCAGGGACTTTGGCCCAGGTTACCACGATCGGGTGGTCACGATCGGAGTCCTCCCCAAGCATGACGCGTCGCACTGGGTACTCCGACCGGCCGGGTGAGGTGTGGCCCACTCCCTAGGACACCGCCTTGCTTCGGAACGGGGCTGCCAGATACTCGGTACTCGAAGACGAAACTCCTTGGAGGCGCGCGATGCCTTTTCCCGACTTCATGCCCACCGTCTCCGCGCTGATCCACGAGTTAGCGGCTCGCCACGGAGACCACCCGCTCATCGTGCTTGGGGACAGACGGCTCAGCTATGCAGATGCGGAGCGACAATCCGCAGTCCTCGCCCGCGGCTTGCTCGCGACCGGAGTGGGCAAGGGAACGCGCGTCGGTATCTGGATGCCAAACGGCCCGGACTGGGTCTTGGCCTGGCTCGCAGCTGCGCGGATTGGTGCGCTCGTGGTTCCAATCAATACATTCTTCCGAGCGCGAGAGCTGCGCTTCGTACTCCAGCATGCGGATGTCAGTACGCTCTTGTGCATCAGCGAATTTGCCAAGCAGGATCGCCTCGCCACCCTGGAAGAGGCAGCTCCCGAACTCGTAGGCCGTGGACCTGGGCCGCTCTTTCTCACCGCCCTGCCCTGCCTGCGAGCGGTCCACGTCTGGGGCCCGGTGTCTCGCCTCTGGGCATCGGAAGGCCCGACCGGCCTCGCCTCCGCAAGCGCGCTGGGACCAGGCGTAAGCGACGACGTCCTGCGCGCGGCCGAGCAAGCTGTGTCGCCGGCCGATGCGATGATCCTGATCTACAGCTCAGGCAGCACGGCAGACCCAAAGGGTGCGGTCCACACTCACGGCGCCGTCATCCGGCATGCCCATGCACTGAACAGCTTTCGAGATCTGCGGTCGGACGATCGGATCTATTCGCCCATGCCTTTCTTCTGGGTGGGAGGCTTCGTCTTCACGCTCATCAGTGCGCTGCACGCTGGGGCGACACTTATTTGCGAAGAGACCTTCGAGCCTGGCCGCACTCTCGAGCTCCTCGAGCGTGAGCACGTGACTCTCGTCGCTGGTTGGCCCCACTACGGCAAGGCGATGCGCGAGCATCCGAGCTTTGCGGGGCGCGATCTCTCTTCGATCCGCGGGGGGAACCTCTACGACGTGCTTCCCGGTCGCAGCCGCCCCGCCGACCCCGAGCTGCGCTCGAACTCCCTCGGTATGACGGAGACTTGCGGACCGCACACGATCGATCGTATGGACTATGACCTGCCCGAGAAGCTCCGCGGCTCATTCGGCCAGAGCGTGCCTGGTCTCGAACACAGGATCGTCGACCCCGAGACGGGAGCGGCGCTGCCACCGGGCAGTACCGGTGAGATCTGTGTACGTGGCTACAGCGTGATGCAGGCGCTCTACAAAGTCGAACGCGAGGACACCTTCGACCGCGACGGTTTCTATCACACCGGAGACGCCGGATCTTTCAACGCAGAAGGCGTGTTGTTCTTCCAGGGCCGCCTCGGTGAAATGATCAAGACCGGTGGCGCAAACGTATCGCCCCGGGAGGTCGAGCAGGTGCTAATTGCCCAGCCCGAGGTCGAGGAGGCCTACGTGGTAGGCCTCCCGGATCGCGACCGCGGACAGCTCGTGGCCGCGGCCGTGGTGGCTCGCGAGCGTGCTTCCGTCGATCTAGAGGAGCTTCGTCTGCGCGTAAAGCGTGAGCTTTCCGCCTACAAGGTCCCCCGCCGCCTGGTCGTCATGCGGCGCGAAGACCTTCCCATGACCTCGAGCGGAAAGGTTGACAAACGGCGACTCGTGGATGTGATTCGCTCCCGCGAAGCGCTCGACTGAGATCAATCCCCCGCCGAGCCCAGCGGGAGCGCGGGCCCGACTGCGACAGTGTTGCGGAGCCGAGGAGACCAGGATGTCGACACCGAAGCGATCGTCGCTCCGCGCTGCGGACGTCGCAGCTTTCCATCAAACACTCTCGAACTGGCATCGCTGGGGTGAACGCGATCAGCTCGGCACGCTGAACCTTGTGACACCGGAAAAGCGGGCCGCCGCTGCAGCGCTCGTGCGCTCGGGGCGAGTCGTCTCCTGCGCCCGGCCAATCCCGACCGAGCCCGGACCGTCGAACCCTCAACCCGCCGCCCATCACATGATCGGAACGTATAGCGAGGGCTGGGGCGCCGACTACTTGGCGCTCGCCTCACATGGCTACGCGACAAGCCACCTCGATGCGCTTTGTCATGTCTTCCATGAAGGCCGGCTCTACAACGGTTACTCTTCGGAACGCGTCACAGCGCACGGTGCGCTCGAGCTCTCGGTAGATGCGCTGCGCCATGGGATTGTGTCGCGTGGGGTCCTGCTCGATGTGCCTGCTGCCAAAGGCAAGCCATGGCTAGAGCCGGGCGAGCCAATTCACCCCGAGGACCTCGAGCAGGCCGAGAAAGCAGTCGCGGTCGAGGTCGAGAGCGGCGACATTCTGCTAGTGCGCACCGGGCGCTTCGCGCGCGTCGCTGCCCACGGTGACTGGAACCCGCGAGAGCACCTCGCGGGTCTCCACGCGGACTGCTTGCCGTGGCTTCATGCGCGAGGTGTCGCCGCGCTTGGGAGTGATGGCGTGTCGGACGTGCACCCCTCAGGCATCGATGATGTCCGGCTCCCCATCCATACCGTGGGCATCGTCGCGATGGGACTCTCACTTCTCGACAACCTCGACCTCGAGGAGCTCGCGGTGGCCTGCAGGGAGGAAGGTCGCGGCGCGTTCTTGCTCACCACCGCACCTCTCGTCCTCTTGCGCGGAACCGCCTCTCCCGTGAATCCCATCGCGCTCTTCTAGACGGGGCCCACCTCAGCCCCGTGCGCTCACTCCGCCGTCGACCACGAGGGTGTGCCCGGTAACGAATGCCGCAGCATCACTCGCCAGGAACACGACTGCACCCTTGATGTCGTCCTCGCCGCCGCAGCGTCCCGCTGGCACATCCGCCTCAAAGGCGCGTAGTTTTTCCGGATGATGCCGGATGTGATTCATCATATCTGTAAGGAACGGTCCGGGCGCAATCGCGTTCACCCGGATGCGATGGGGGGCGAGCTTCACCGCGAGGTCCTTGGTAAGCGTCAGCACCGCGCCCTTGCTGGCGTGGTAGGCCACCACCGGCTGGTCCTCTTCTCGGGCGCCACGGAACGCGGAAATGGACCCGATGTGAATGATGCTGCCCCCGCCGTGGTCCCTCATGTGGCGCGCGGCGCGTTGCGAGAGCAAGAAGAGGCCTCGAACGTTCAGGTCAAAGACGCGGTCCCAGCCCGCGACGGGATACTCAAGAGTGGGCGCCGCCCACGTCGTCCCGGCGTTGTTCACTAGGATCTCAAGCCGCGGAGTCTGCGCCAGCACCGCGTCGACGAGTGCCTCCACGTGGTCGGGCTTGGAAATGTCGGCCTCGAGGGCCACGGCTCGCCGGCCCGTGCGCTCCCGAATCAGGGCTGCGGTCTCCTCACATCGGGCAGGCTTGCGGGAGGCGAGAAAGACATCTGCCCCGGCCTCCGCCAGTCCGATTGCCAGGTGTCGCCCAATGCCGCGACCGCCGCCCGTCACGAGCGCGGTTTTGCCCGTAAGGTCGAAGAGGGCCTGGACGCGCACGCCCCAGCCTAGCATGGCCGGCCGCCGAATCTGACGGAGTGTTAGAATGCGGCCATGGCAGGTCCCTTGGCGGGCATTCGGGTGATTGACCTCTCGACCATGGTGTCTGGCCCACTCGCGACCGCAATCCTTGGTGACCAGGGTGCGGACGTGATTAAGGTGGAGCCGCCCGGTCAAGGCGATCTGATCCGTCACATCGGCTGCGCCCGGGGCGGTCTCTCCGCCATTTTCAACACGATCAATCGCAACAAACGATCGGTCGTGCTGAATCTTCAGGACGAGCGCGGCCGCGCCCTGCTCTTGCGCCTGGTCGCTGGATCGGACGTCTTCGTCCAGAACTTCCGCCCCGGAGTCGTCGAGCGGATGGGGATTGGCGAGGCGGATCTGCGCCGGGTGGCCCCGAACCTTGTCTACGTGTCGATCAGCGGTTTCGGTGAAGTCGGACCTTACGCGCAACACCGAGTGTACGACATCGTGATCCAGGCGCTCTCTGGAATGGCCGCCTCCCAGGCCGACCCGAAGACCGGAAAGCCGGAGCTCGTGCGCAATATCGTTTGTGACAAAGTGACCGCAATCCACGCCGCCCAGGCTATCTGCGCCGCGCTCGTGGCGCGCGAGCGCGGTGCCGGCGGCCAACATGTACGTCTCGCGATGCTCGATGCGTCCATCGCTTTTCTCTGGCCAGACGGAATGCAGCAGCACACGTACCTCGGCCCGGGGGCTACAGCCCCAGCGCCGCTCCACGGAATCCTGCGTGCCTTCCCGACCGTGGATGGCTTCGTCACTCTCCTCACGATCTCGGACGCAGAGTTCCGAGGCCTCGCCCGCGCGCTCGGTAGGCCCGAGCTCACCCGCGATCCCCGCTTTTCCTCCGTCGCTACGCGTATGGAAAACGTCGACGCTCTTGCCGATATCGTCGCCGTCGAAACGTGCAAAGAGCAGAGTGATACGATTTGTGCGCGCCTCGCGGCCGAAGGGGTCCCCGCCGCGCCTATCCGCATGCAAAGTCACGTCCACGAGGATCCGCAGGTCGTCGCGAACGGGCTCCTCCTCGAGATTGAGCATACGAAGTGTGGGCCGATCCGCGTACCGGGTCCCGTTGCACGCTTCGCCTCCACCCCCAGTGAAGTCCGTCGGCTCGCTCCCGTCCTGGGGCAGCATACGGACGAGGTGCTGAGCGAGATCGGCGTCACGCCAGCCGAGCTGGCGAATCTGCGTTCGCAATCGGCTCTGGCCTAGTGGGAAGGGAGGACATCTTGGACGAAAGCCAGATCCTGGCGGGGCGAGCCGCCGTCGTGACGGGCGGGGGACGCGGCATCGGCCGTGGACATTGCCTCCACCTTGCACGGGCTGGTGCCGCCGTGATCGTGAATGATGTCGATGGCGACGAGGCGGCGAAGGTCGTGGCCGAGATCACGGCACAGGGCGGCCGCGCGTCGGCCAGTACCGCGGATATCGGCAGCCGCAAGGGTTGCGAGGAGATCGTCGGTCAGTGCGTCGGAGCCTTCGGACGAATCGATGCGCTCGTGGCGAACGCTGGCATCATGCGTGATCGCTCCTTCTTGAAGATGAGCGACGAGGAGTTCACTGACGTCTGGCGGGTGCACGTCATGGGAACCTTCTGGTGTACCCAAGCAGCAGCGTTGCGGATGCGCGAGCAGGGCACGGGCGGAAGTCTCGTGCTGACGACCTCGGCCGCCCACATGGGGAACTTCGGCCAGACAAACTACGCCGCGGCCAAGGGCGCTATCGCCTCGATGACCTATACGCTTGCTCTCGAGCTTGCGGCTTACGGCATCCGGGTCAATGCGATCTCGCCCGCCGGTACAACTCGCATGTCAGCGACCTTTCGGGGTCCGGACGGTAAGCCCGTGGAGATGCCGTTCATCGATCCGACGCAGAATGGAGTGATGGTCGTGTACCTGTGCAGCGATGAGGCGGGATACATTACCGGTCAGGTATTCGGGACCGGTGCGGATCGGTTGATGCTGTTGTCTCAGCCGAAGTACGCCTTTGGCATGGTGAAGCCGGGCGGTTGGTCGCTGCCAGACCTTCGCCAGCACTTCAAGAACCAGCTCGGCAATCGGCTTGAGCCCCTTGGGATCCAGAAGGCACCCTATCCGTTCTACAGCGGCGTAAAGCCTCGAAGCTGAGGTCGCGATGCTCGAGAGCGTGCGGGTCCTGGATCTGACGGACGAGCCGGGCTTCCTGGCTGGGAAGATCCTGGGAGATCTGGGGGCGGACGTCGTCAAAGTGGAGCCGCCGGGCGGCCACCGAGCGCGGGGGAGCGGGCCGTTTGCCGGCGGCGCAGCAGGGCCGGAGCGAAGTCTGCTTTGGGCGGCCTACAACACGAGTAAGCGCGGAATCGTCCTAGATCTCGCAGGTGAGGCCGGCCGAGCCGACCTCCTGAGGCTCGCCCAAGCCGCCGATGTTCTGCTCGAGACGGCGAGCCCAGGCGCCTTTGACGCAGCCGGACTCGGCGCGGAGGCTCTTCGCCGTCGAAACCCGCGTCTCGTGTATTGCGCCATCACCCCCTTCGGTCAAACCGGCCCGCGCGCGGGGTTTCGGGGGAGCGATCTCGTCGTGGTCGCGATGGGCGGGAATGCGGGGATGACCGGAGACTCCGATCGCGCGCCCCTGCGCTGCACGTTCCCCACCTCGCACTACCACGCCTGCGCGGAAGCGGCACTCGCGGTGATGATGGCGCTGTGGAACCGGGAGCGGACGGGCCAGGGCGCCTTCGTGGATGTGTCCATGCAGGAGTGCCAGCTCGGAACGCTGCTCTCGGCGGTGGGTCAGTATGCGCTAAACGGTCGGCTCCCGCGCCGTGCAGGCGCCCGCACCGGGCGAACGCGGGAAATCTGGCCTGCGAAGGATGGCTTCGTCTCTTTCGGGCTGCGCGGAGGCCCTGCACGCGCGGCAAATCTCGCCGCCACAGTGGCGTGCATGGCCGAATGCGGAATGGCTCCGGAATGGCTTCGCGCGATGGACTGGGCCCGATACGACCCGGGGTCGCTCTCGGATCAAGAGCTCGTACGTCTCGAGGAGGCATTTGGGGCGTTCTTTCGCACCAAAACCATGCGTGAGCTCTACGCCGAAGCGCTGCGCAGGCGAATCCTCCTCGCGCCGTGCAACGACGCTCGCGAACTGCTTGACCACCCACAGCTTCGCTCGCGGAGCTTCTTCACGGAGCTCGAGATCGCGGATGGAAGCGGCCGGGTGGAGCACCCGGCTTTCTTTGTGCGTTCGAGTGCGCACGAGCTGCGCGTTTGGAGGCGAGCACCAAGCCTGGGCGAGCACCAGGCCGAGGTTCTGCAGGAGTGGCTCTTGGGCTCGCCGAGAAGCGCCGGGTCCGGGTCTTCCTCGGAACTCGGCGGAGATCCGGGATCCCAGGCAGGTATCTTCGCCGGGACGAAGATCCTCGAACTTGGTGCCGGGGCGGCTGGGCCGGTGGCCACCCGCTACTTCGCGGAGCAAGGTGCTGTGGTCATTCGAGTGGAATCCCGCGAGCGACCGGACTTTCTGCGGCTGTTGCAAGCAACGCCGGGCTCGGGTCTTAACGGCTCGCTCATGTTCATCCTGCTGAATCCGAACAAACAAAGTGTCGCGCTGAACCTGACTCGCAGAGAAGCGGTCGATCTCGTAAAGCGATTGGTCCGCTGGGCCGACGCCGTCGTGGAAAACTTCGCTCCCGGCGTCATGCAGAGACTTGGCCTCGACTACGAGACCTTGCGTGCAGAGAAGCCGGATCTCGTAATGGTGTCGAGCAGCCTCTTCGGACAGACCGGGCCGCAGCGCACCTACCCAGGATTCGGTGGCCAAGGCTCGGCGATCGCGGGCTTCAATCACCTTA
>DAIOWK010000154.1:0-7930 GCA_036758525.1 Myxococcota bacterium | reverse complement strand
AGATCATCGAGTTCGAGTGCTCGATGATCGAGTCCGCGCAGGACGAGATCGCACAGCGCTACGGATTTCGTCTGCTGCGCCATCGCCACGAGCTCTACGGCCACTGTCCCGAGTGCCGGGCGAGGGGCTAGCCGCTGCGACTTTGCACCCTGGGAGTAGCTCTCGCCCTCGGCGTCTTGGCGAGCTGTGCACGCCCTTCTGCCGTGCCCACCGCCGCCTCCGCCGCCGCACCGGCCCCGGACGGCTCTGCGCCACGCCTCGTCCTGCTGCTCGCCGTGGATCAGCTTCGCCCCGACCGCCTCTCGACCGCTCTGCCGGGAGGTCTTGGCCGACTGATGCGAGAGGGGCGGGTATTCGCTGACGCTGCACTCGAGCACGCGGACACCGAGACGTGTCCGGGCCACGCAACCATGCTGACGGGCCGTCATCCAGGGCCGGCGGGCATTCCGGCCAACGAGTTCGTCGAACGAGACACGGGCAGGTTGGTCTACTGCGTGGAAGACGAGGCCGGGGATGCGGCCGTGCTCAGCGGAGGGTCTGAGCCCGCGCAGGGGCGATCCCCGCGAAAGATGCGGGTTCGCGCACTCGGCGACTGGCTGAAAGCCAGCCAACCCGGTGCGCGGGTGTTCAGCCTCTCGGGGAAGGATCGGGCTGCGATCACGCTGGGCGGCCAGCACCCCGAAGCGGCCTACTGGTTCGATCGAGGTCCAGCCCAGGGCTTCACCACGAGTCGCTATTACCGGAGTGAGCTCCCCGAATGGGTGCGCGCCTTCAATCGCCCAGTGGGTGGTGGCGAGCCGGCATTCCTGGCTCGCGTACCGGATCGCTGGGACCACCCGACCGGTGCACCCGCAAACGGTGCCCGGCGCGATGACTACCCGGCCGAGTCAGCCCAGTTTGGGCGCACAAGTGGGCATCCCGTGCGGGACAAGGACGTACGAGTCTTTCTCGAGCGCCTCTATTACACGCCCTTTCTCGACGACGTGACGCTTGACTTCGCGCGGGCTCTCGTACGCAACGAGCGGGTGGGGTCGGGGCCCGGCATCGACTTGCTTGCGATTTCGCTCTCCGCGAACGACCCGGTGGGTCACCTGTACGGCCCAGGCAGCCAGGAAGCCCGCGACGCTCTGCTCCGACTCGACGTCGCTGTGGGGGATTTCCTCGCATTTCTCGAAGCGGAGGTAGGCAAGGGCAGGGTGCTCGTCGTCCTGACAGCCGATCACGGCGTGCTGGAGCTTCCCGAATGGCTGGTCGAGAGCGGCGCGAGCGAGTGTCCACTGCCAACCGGACGCGGCAGCAGTCGCGCGCTGGCCGAGGGCCTTGGGGCAGCGCTTCACTCAGCGCTTGATCCAAAGGGGAGCACCGGAGCGGCGTGGATGGTGAGCTCCGGGTACGCATTCACCGTGAACCGCCGCCTGGCAGAAGAACGCCGTGTACCGGTCCGACGGGTTGTGGACCTCGCACGGCACTGGCTCGCCTCCCAGCCCGGCATCGCTCACGTCTGGACGCAGGAGGAGATCGAAGGGGAGACGGGGCCTGCGCCCTTCGCCGCCCTCTACCGCAACTCCTTCGATCCCGAGCGGAGCGGCGACCTCACGCTGCAGCCCGCAGCGACCTGCCTCTTCTCGCCGTATCCCACAGGGACCTCCCACGGTACGCCCTACCTCTACGATCGCGCGGTACCACTCGTGTTCTTTGGCCCTGGGGTGGCGCCTGGGGTTGTGCGAGGGCGGGCCGCAACGGTCGACATCGCTCCGACACTGGCGCGGGTCATCGGAGTCGAACCCCCCGGTGCGCTCGACGGCCACGCGCTCGTCCTCCAGCCCTAAGGACGAAGCGGAGACACCGGAGCGGCCCATGCGATTCCACCGGCCCGACGGCCGGAGCCAAGGGCTGCGCCCGGTTCAGGTTCAATCAGGGGACGAGCTCCGGTCCGCAGGCGCGACCTCGCGCTAAGCGCCCTCGTTCACCCACGCCTCGAGGTCTTTGGGTATGTCCTTCGGGTCGTTGGCGATCGGGCCGAGACCGGGGCCGGCGATGTGCGAGAACATATCCTCGAAATGCGCTTCGATCCGAGGGCTAAACAAGCCAATCGTGCGCAACGTCGGAATCACAAAGCCGCGGATCGGACCGCGGCGACCGCCGGTTTTTTGAATCGCTTGCAAAAGCGTCTCACGCTCTTTCGCCATCTCCGCGAACGCCAGCGCCGGATCGATCCCTGCCCCGCGCCAGATCTCCATCACGGAGTCGCGCATCGAGACCCCGGCCCGCGAGTCGAGGAGCAGGCGAGCCGACTCGAACGCGAAGTCCTCGAGTCCCGCACGCTCCTCGTCCGAAAGCGTGGGAACGACCGCATTTAAGTACTTGATGCCGTAACCGGTGTGACGCGCCTCGTCCCGCGACACATAGGTGAGAAGCTGCTTCAAGAGCGGCTCTTGCGTCTGATTTCGCATGTCCCGGAAGGCGTAGAGCGCGAGCCCTTCCGTCACGATCTGCATCCCCACCGCCTTCTCGAGCCAGCTAGGTGCCGCCAGCACCGCATCGAGCAGCTTCTTCAGGCCGGGCGCGATCGGTACGACGTGACCGAGTTTGCCGATGTAAGCGGCAAAGACCTCGACGTGGCGCGCCTCATCCATCGTCTGGGTCGCGGCATAGAACTTCCCATCGGTGTGGGGCACAGCGTTCACCAGCTGCGCCGCCACCATGAGTGCACCCTGCTCGCCGTGCAAAAAGTTCGAGAGCATGAAGGCCGCCGTGCGGCGCGATGCTTCCCAGCGCGTCTCGAGGGGAAGCCCCTGCCAGAAGCGGGTGTTTTGAATCGGGACGCCGCCGACGGAGAAGGTGCGGGAGAAGGCCTCACGATCGATCTCGCCGTCCCAGTCAAGATCACGGACCGCAATCCACTGACGCTCGAGCGCGTTGGCATAAAGCGTTCGAAGCTCATCGATCTCACTCTCGTAGTTCCAGTTGTAGATGGCGGTGAGGGCAGCGCCTACGCTGTCGGTTCCCTTGGGATGCAGTCTGGGAAGTGCGTTTGATGCGCTCGTCACGGTAGACCTCCGGGTCAAACCTACGGTCAGGGTTTCCTGTGGCCTTGGGCAGACGGAGACCTTTCCGGCCGCCGGGCGGTCAGCTCCTCGAGGGCGGAAAGGGCGCGTGAGCGGGTGGCACGGAGGAAGCGACGCACGGCCTCCTCGAGGCCCGTCGGATCGCGAGAGACGAGGGCCGCATCGATCTCTCGGGCGGCGCGGGCCACCTCAGGCCCCGGCGGGCGCAATGCAAGGCGCATCTCGCGCTGCTCCACGAGTCCTGCGTGGACCGCATTGCGCACGAGCTGGAGCACGAGATTCCCGCTCGCGCGCGCCATCACCTCAAAGAGCGATTCGATGGCCTCGAGAAACGTGTCGTCGCGGGTCTGTGGATCGCCGAGCACCGCGACGAGTGCCCGTGCGTCCTCGAGCGTCGGATCGTCTCCGCGTTCCACGGCGAGGCGTGCCGCTCCTGCGA
This sequence comes from Myxococcota bacterium, assembly GCA_036758525.1. Taxonomy (GTDB): domain Bacteria; phylum Myxococcota_A; class UBA9160; order UBA9160; family UBA9160; genus UBA9160. The sequence continues at coordinate 4,423 of DAIOWK010000154.1, read as the reverse complement.
TCAGGATTTCGCGCACATCCAGGATTTGCTCGGCCAAGACAGGATCGAGGCGGCCGCCAGCCAACAGAAGATCGCGAATCAGCTCCGCACTCGCGCCCGCGATCGGGGCGACCCGAGTCCCGTCGCCGCGTCGGATCACCACGAGGCGCAGCTCCTCAAGCCTCTTCAATGCCTCGCGCACTGAGCTGCGGTGCACACCGAGACGACTTGCGATTTCTCGCTCGGCGGGGAGGCGGTCTCCCGGTTTATAGGTGCCGTCGAGGATCTCGCTGCGGAGGTGCTGGGCGATCCGCTCGGGTCGCGTCGTCGATTTCTTCGAGTCCAAGGGGGTCATGGCTTCCCAGCAAATCTGTCCGAAAAGGGGAAAGGGTGGTCCGACCACTTTGGTCCGACCAATTTCTAGCAGTGCGCTGAGTTTCAAGTCAAGCGCAAGGGGGGCGAGGTGGGGGCGCGCCTAGTCCTCGAGCACGATCGCGTTCGGGAGCTCGTTCAGGTGGCGAGGAGCGGCCGGGAGGTGTGCCCGGAGGATCTCACCGCAGCGGCGGATGGCGGCCTCGAGCCCGTCTGCTGCGTGGCCCGAGCGCAGACCGGCGGTCGCGAGGTCGACCACCTCCTGCCAGCTCTCGTCGGGGCCGAGCACCTGGTGGATGCCTTCGTCTGCCAGGACCACGACACGTCGCTCGAGGAGCGCCACGAACAGAAGGATACCGGTGCGCCCCACGGTGCGCGTAAGTCCGTGCTCTGCGAACGCAGCCCGGGCGCGCTCGGCCACGTGGCGCTCAAGCAACGCCTCAGGCAGGAGGGCGCGCCGTAGGGGAGCGAGGCGGGCAAGGCCGTGGCCTAGCAAGAGGGCCGCGCACTGCATCCCGAGAAGGTCGAGCGATGTGGCTTCAGACCAAATCGCGGCCCCGGCGAGGAGGGCAAGCGCGGCGAGCGTGACCCCAAGGCGCCAGCCCAGGCTGCCGTACTCGTCGCATGCTCCGACCACACACACCACGAGCTCGCCGGCGGTCGCGCGCTCGGCTTCCACCACCGACGCCTCAAGGCGCAGCCGGTCCGCAGGGTCGATCAATGCCGAAGGACTCGTCACCAGCTCCCCGAGGCGCCCCCGCCTCCAAAGCCTCCACCACCCCCTCCGAAGCCGCCCCCCCCACCGCCGAAGCCGCCTCCGCCGCCCCCAAAACCACCACCAAAGCCACCCCCGAAGCCCGGGCGCCCGCCACGAAGGGGAGCGCTCGCGGGGGAGATCCAGCCGAAGAGCACACCGAGCACGGCAGCCACTCCCGCCCAGAGTGCGCTCGCCACGATCCAATAGGTCAGGCCCCCTGCCACACCGCCTGCCACGAGCGCACCCACAGGGCGCAGCCGCCCGCGCCGGAAGGGAGCTGCAAGAAAACCTCCGAGGAGAGCCCCCATTAGGATCAGCCCCAGGGGGCCTTCGCTCTCCCGGTGGGCACCCGGCCGCGACGCGCGTCGCGCCTCGGGGATCTCCTCCCCTCGAGCTGCCGCCATGAGCGCGTCGATTCCAGCGTCGAGACCGTCGGGCACGCGTCCCGCACGGAAGAGCGGGATCATGCGATCGCGCAGGATCCGCGAGGCCACGACGTCGGGGACCACCCCCTCGAGTCCGCGGCCCACCTCGATCCGGGCAGCCCTGTCATCCCGCGCGAAGAGCACGATGATGCCGTTGTCGACGCCCTTGTGGCCGATCTGCCAGGCGTCGGCCACACGGATCGAGAAGTCTTCGATGGGGTCGCCTTCGAGCGAAGGAACCGTAAGCAACACGATCTGATGCGAGGTCTCTTCCTCAAAGCGCGCGAGGCGCTCCTCGAGTGCGGCTTGGCGCTCTCGGGGGAGGACGCCCGCGAGGTCGTTTACACGGGCGCGCAAAGGCGGCACATCGAGCGCTCGGGCGGGCGCTACAAGCGCCGACGCGAGCGCCGCGAACAGGAGCGCTCGGATCAGAACTTGACCTCCGGTGGGGTCTCCGTCCCTGGCCGTGCCTCGAAGGTCGGGCGCACCTGCGCGCCAAGCAAGAAGCGCGCAGTCAGGTTCGTCGGGAAAGAGCGCACGAGCGCGTTGTACTGGGCGACCGCATCGATGTAGCGCTTGCGGGCGACTGCGATCCGGTTCTCGGTGCCTTCGAGTTGGGCTTGCAGATCCCGATAGTTCTGGTTGGCCTTGAGGTCCGGGTAGCGCTCGACGGTCACGAGTAGCCGCGCCAGCGCGCCCGAGAGCTCACCCTGGGCGGCCTCGAACTTCTTGAACGCCTCGGGGTCGTTCACGAGCTCTGGCGTCGCCTGGATGCCCGTCGCCTTGGCGCGCGCCTGCACCACGGCCTCGAGCGTCTCCCGCTCGAAGTCCGCGGCCCCTTTCACCGTGGCGACGAGATTCGGAATGAGGTCAGCGCGCCGCTGGTATTGGTTCCCCACCTCGGCCCACGCCGCCTTCACGGCTTCGTCGGCCACCTGGATCCGGTTGTAACCGCACCCCGCGCCACACAATGCACTCAGAATCACCGCAGCGAAACCCAAGGCACTCGAGCGGGCACGCAGTTTCACGCGATTCCCTCCCCACCTGACTGTATCAGGCTCCACCCAGGGGCGGAGGAAGGGGGTGCGCGCCGGGTCCTCAAGCGGGCGGCGGGAGACTCCGATCCAGAGTCTATGGCGAGAGAACCGAGCTGCCCGGTGTGCGATGCGGACCTCGTGTTTGGGGGCGATGAGAAGGCCGGCGATCTCGTGGTGTGCAGCTTCTGCGGCGCAAGCTTCTTGGTTTCACGGGGTGCCACCAAAGAGGAGGCGTGGGAAGTCGAAGAAGACGACTGAGCACGCGCCGGCGCAGGCGGCTTTCGGCTTGACACCCGTGCACCGAGACGGCGAAACTCCGCGCCGCCCCCCAAGCGACGAACCCGGCAACTCCCCCGGCCGTGTGTTGTGGCTTCGAAGCTCTCGTGAACCGCGCCAGGGAGGTGCTTAAGTGAGTTCGGTCGCTGGAACCACGATTGACCCGCGCAGGCTGCGCGAGGCCATCCAGCGCCGAGTGCTCTACTCCCTAGGCAAGCGTTGGCAGGACCTCGGCAGCCACGATTTGTTCATGGCGGTCTCCCTCGCCACACGGGATCTCTTGATCGAGCGCATGATCGAGACCGAGGCTCGGGTCGAAGCGGCCAGAGCCAAGCGCGTCTACTACCTCTCCCTCGAGTTCTTGATCGGCCGCGCCCTCGCAAACAATCTGCACAACCTCGGGATCTACCAGGAGTGCCGCCAAGCCCTCGAAGAGCTCGGCGTGGACCTCGAAGAGGTGAGGGAAACCGAGCACGACGCGGCGCTCGGCAACGGCGGCCTTGGCCGCCTGGCCGCCTGCTTCCTGGATTCCCTCGCGACGCTCGGACTCCCGGGCTACGGCTACGGCATCAATTACGACTACGGCCTGTTCCGCCAGGTCCTCCAGGGGGGATGGCAGCGCGAGCGCCCCGACAGCTGGCGCCGGCTCGGCACGCCCTGGCTGATCGAGCGCCCTGACGAGGCTTGTCTTGTTCCCGTCTATGGCCGTCTCGAGCAAGACAGCTACGCCAGCCAGCCAAACGAGCCCCGTCGCTCGCGCTGGGTCGACTACCACGTCCTCGTGGGCGTTCCCAACGACATGCCGATCGTCGGCTACGGCGGACGCACGGTGAACTTCCTGCGCCTGTATTCCGCCCGCTCCTCCGACGAGTTCGACATGCAGGTTTTCAACCAGGGGGACTATCTGCACGCGCTTCGCGAGCACAAGTCTCCCGAGACCATCTCCATGGTGCTTTACCCGCCCGCGACTTCCGATACCGGGAAGCAGCTGCGGTTGCTACAGGAGTATTTCTTCGTCGCGTGCGCGTTGCGCGACATTGTCGGGCGTTTCCGCCGCCGCTCGGGCTACTTTGCGGATCTCTCCGAGGCCGTGTGCATCCAGTTGAACGACACACATCCTGCCCTCGCCGTGGCCGAGTTGATGCGGATTTTTATCGACGAGGAGGGGATGCCGTGGAAGACCGCGTGGAGCATTACGCAACGGACCTTCGCCTACACCAATCACACCCTGATGCCCGAGGCGCTTGAGAAGTGGCCACGGCCACTGGTCGCAAGCGTGCTGCCCCGGCACGTCGAGTTGATCGAGCAGATCAACGACCAATTCTTGAAGGAAGTGACAGAGCGCTGGCCGGCGGACGTGGATCGCATGCGTCGGATGTCGATCGTCGAGGAGAGCTGGCCGCAACAGCTGCGCATGGCGCACCTCGCGATGGTGGGGAGTCACTCGATTAACGGCGTGGCACAGCTTCACACCGACCTCGTGAAGCGCGAGCTCGTGCCCGACTTCTACGAAATGTGGCCCGAGCGCTTTAGCAACAAGACCAACGGCATTACGCCGCGCCGCTGGCTGCTGCTCG
>DAIOWK010000153.1:0-8006 GCA_036758525.1 Myxococcota bacterium | reverse complement strand
GTGCTATTAGCGGCCTCCGCTTTGCACGCCGACTACTCCACTCAGTCCGGTCATGGCTGCAGCGCGAGCCTAAGCGAGCTTCGCGAACGCTTTGCCGCGTTCGGGCAAGGGCACGTATTCCGGTTCTGGGAGGCGCTCGGGAGTTCTGCACGGGCGCGCCTTGCGGCGCAGGCCGCCGGGCTTGACCTTGCGGCCCTCGCCGCTGCGGATCAGGCCACGCGCGCCCTCGCCGCCCCCGGGGTCCGGCGCCTTGAGCCGGCTCCGATTCAGCGGCTTCCCGACCAGGGTGGAGATCCCAAGCTCGTCGCGGCCGCCCTTGAGCGCGGAGAAGCCATGCTTGCCGCCGGTCGGGTCGCGGCGCTGGTCGTTGCCGGGGGCCAAGGCACACGGCTCGGGTTTGAGGGCCCTAAAGGGGCGTTTGCCCTAGGCCCGCTCACAGCTCGCACCCTCTTCGAGCAGCAGGCCCAGAAGATCCAGGGACTGCGTCGCCGCTACCGACGTCCCCTTCCCTGGTACATCATGACGAGCGCCGCAACTGATGCGCAGACTCGTGCCCTCTTCCGCCGCAACGCTTTCTTCGGTCTGCCGGAAGGCGATGTCTGTTTCTTCCAGCAGCAGATGGTCCCCGCCCTCGATTTCGATGGGCGCCTGATCCTCGATCAGCCCGACCACATCTTCGAAAGCCCGAACGGGCACGGAGGGTCCCTCACCGGCCTCGTAGCGTCGGGAGCGCTCGACGAAATGGAGCGCCGTGGGGTGAGCTCGATCTACTACTACCAAGTGGACAACCCACTCGGGCGGATCGGCGACCCCGTGTATCTCGGCTTCCACGCTGCGGCGGGTGCGGAGATGTCCTGTAAGGTGATCGCGAAGCTCGATCCGCTTGAGAAGATGGGCGTGATCGCACGGGTTGACGGTCGCGTCGGGGTGGTCGAGTACACAGAGCTTGACGATCCCCACCGCTACGCTCGCGGCCCGGATGGGGAGCTCGTGTACTGGGCCGGAAACATCGCGATGCACGTGATTGAGGTGGCGTTTGCCCGTCGCGCGGCTGCAAACGCCGATCGCATTCTTCCCTACCACGCATCCGCCAAGAAGATCCCGACGGTCGACGACAACGGTCATTCGGTGCAACCGAACGCGCCCAACGGTCGAAAGCTCGAGCGATTCGTGTTCGACGCCCTTACCGCAGCGAACCACGTGACGGTCCTCGAGACGCGTCGCGATGAGGAATACTCCCCGATCAAGAACGCAAGTGGAGCCGATTCGCCCGAGACCGCTCGTCGCGACCTCGTGGCGGTGTATCGCCGGTGGCTGGAGGAAGCGGGCGTCGAGGGGGTCGACGCAACAGCGGCGATCGAGATCAATCATGCTGTGTTCGACGGACCCGGCGACTTGCGCGCAAGTCGGATCCGCCGCGTCACTGAGGCTGGCGATGCGATTCGCATCGCGCCCGGAGTTGCTGAATGACGACACCCCGAGCCAAAAAATCGAAGCAGAGCCGCAAGCCGGTCGAGCGCGGCCGCACCGCGAGCGATGTCCAAAGCGAGGACCGCAGGGCGAAGCTGGGTACGAAGTACGTCTGCTACTCGTGCGGAGCTCGCTTCTACGACCTGAACAAGCCGGAGCCCATGTGCCCGAAGTGCGGCACCGATCAGCGGACCAAGCCGAAGGACTCCCCGGCCAGTGCCTCCCCCCCGCCTGCTCCGCCGAAGCGCCCGCCGCCTCGGCCGATGCCGGGCTTGCTCGATGAGGAAGAAGAGGTCGTACCCTTCGAGGAGGACATGGACCTCGATCTTGGGGATCTCGACACCACCGGAGACGAGCTCTTCGAAGAGGACACGGAGACGCCGGAGGCAAGCGAAGACGAAGCCGAGGAGTCTTGAGAAACTGACGTGGAATCAGGACGCTGCGTGTTAGAAGGTAAAGGCAAGCCTTAGCACGCGCATGAGCTCTCCCTGATCCTCCCCGACACGTTTGGCGCGCTCCTTCTCCAACTGCTGCTCCATGATTTCGAGGTCCGTGAGTTGCCCTGATAGCTCTCGCGTGCGGGTGCTCTGGCGGTGGACGCGCTCGAACTCCCTGACCTGGTCGCCGAGGAAGCCGTTGCCCCGCGCCTCCGTGTGGCTGAGCCGCGCCTGTTCGGCGGCAGGCCTGATCCGAGCGATCTCCGCCTTCTGGGCAGCGATCATCTTGTCGAGGTCGGGGGTGGTGTAGCCGCGGAATGGCCGAGGTTCGCTGTTCTGCGCGGCGATATTTCTCTGGTAGTTCCAGTAGCCAACCCCGCCCGCCCCCCCGAGCAGGACGAGCAGCAAGAGAAGCCCACCCTTCGCGCTCGTCGCGGCCATAGCGGCACCTCCACTTGTCTCCTCCCTCTTCGGCCTGACGGGGAGCTTGATGGAGCGCCTGTTCTGCACAGTGCCCGGAAGGAGGAGGACGCGTACCCCCTCGGCGCGGGAACCGACCCCCCCTCACCCTCCCGGCGGGTAGAGGGCTCGGTAAACGTGAAGGCTCCGCAAGACTCGCTTCACATATCCTCGAGTCTGTTCGTAAGAAATGTCCTCGACCCACTCATCGTCCGCGAGATCGCCACGCGCCTCGAGCCACCTCGACACGGCCTCTGGACCTGCGTTGTAGCTGGCAATTGCCGCCGAGAGCCGGCCGCCGAAGCGCCGCACGAGGTCGTCGAGATACACAGCGCCCAGGCGCAGGTTTGTCTCCGGCGTGAAAAGGGCCTCGGCTGAAAAGCCTTCGATCCCGGCTCCGCGGGCCAGGTGCGCTCCTGTACTTGGCATGAGCTGGAGCAGACCGCGGGCGCCGACCGGGGAGATTGCGGAAGGTTGGTACCCGCTTTCTTCGCGCATGATCGCGTAGACCAAAGTCTGGAGTTCAGGATTCTTGCCAGCCACGGCTCGTTCCACCGACTCCCGAAACGCGAGGGGCCAGGCGAGACGCCAGGGTTCCTCTCCGCTCGGCGGCGGTGCCTTGGCCAGCGCATCCCCGAAGCCATCGACCACCAGGCTTTGTCCGAGGTGCGCGTCCCCCGCACGCGCAAACAGGTCGGCGAGTTCCAATCGGTCGGTGAGGCTCAGTCGTTGGCCATCCGCCGAACCCCGCCGGAGCAGCCGCGAAACCTCCTCCGACGCGGCGCCTTCGAGTCCCGCCTCAAGCAGGATGCGAGGCCGCTCGACGTCGGTGTCGCTGAGCACGCGCGTACCGAGCACCAACGGAGCGGGCTCAGCTTGCGCCCCCGGCGCGCGTGCACGGGCGCGCCAGCCGTAGTAGGTGAATGGAAAGTCGTTCACCAGCGAGGCGTACATGGTTTGAGCCACGTCCGGTGCACCCGACCGCTCTGCGGAGCGGGCGTTCCAGTAGCGGGCCTGCGCACGCGTCGCGCTGTCTCCTGCAGCCGCCTCGAGTCGCGCGAGCCAGGTGCGGGCATCGCCAAAATCCCCCGCTCGATACGCGGACCAGGCGAGTCGCCAGAAGGCCTGCGGCACCAGACTCAAATCTGCGGATTGCTGCGACACCGCGAGGAATTGCTCCCGCGCGCGGTCTGTTTCGCCCGCACCATCCAAAAGCTCGCCGGCATACCAGCGCGCGAGCGCCGACCAGCGGGGGCTCGCGCTGGCCGCGAGTTTCTCGAGTTCGGTGACGCCGCGCTGGTTGTCCCCCGCCCGGGCGATTGCGCGACCCCGGTAAAGTGCGGCCTCTTCGTCCGGAGCCAGCGCTGCGAAGGCCTCCTCGGCCTCCGAGTAACGTCGAAGGCGGAAGAAGCAGATGCCCCGTTGTTTTGCTGCGTCGGCGCGCGCCGCGGGCTCGAGACCGTGCTCAAGTGCCCAGTTGAAATCACCGAGGGCTTCCTCGGTGTAGCCGCTCCGCAGCAGGACCTCCGCGCGCGCGCGGTAGTCACTGGCCTGACGCACGGGCGCACCAAGGCCTGGCTCTAGGCTGGCGATCCGTTCCGCGGCGCGCCGGCCCTCGGGAGTGGTGGGCGTGTCACGCCAAAGCTCGAGATAGAGCTGTGTAGCGGCGCGTGCGTCGCCGGAAGCCGCAAGGGCGTCCGCAATCCGCCCGCGCAGGGCCGCCGCTCGGGAAAGATCGGTCGTCTCCGACAGCGCAAGCTCCCATGACTTCCGCGCTGCGGCATCGTCTCCGAGGCCCGCCTGGGCGTCGCCTAGGACCCGGTGTAGATCTGGAGCGAGGGGGGAGGAAGCACGTTGTGCCTCGGCGTCTCGCACGGCCGTGATCGCCGCGGCGAAACGCTGCGCATCGAGGAGGGTCATCGCGCGAAGCAGTTGGGCGTGATCGGCGATCACCGGATATTCCTTCGCGACCGCTGCGAAGAGGTCCGAAGCCCGATCGATATCTCCCGCCTTGCGGGCGTCGATCGCCGCGCGGAGCGCTTGCCCGGCGCCCTGTGAGTGCGCCTGTGCGCCGAGCGCCATGTCCGCAAAGATGAAAAGCGGTAGGAGGATCACGACAAGGGGGGGGAGGAGTGCCGCGCGATGCCGGCGTCCGCTGCCGGCATACGAATGCCGTCTCCAAGGCCCGTCGCACGACCACCCCCACATCGGCCTTGAGTGTGCGAAAGCGCACGCCCTCCTTCAACGCAGCCGCGCTAGCCTCGGAAGCGTGGGTCTCTCCGCTCGCCACCTCGGCCCCTTCGGGCTCTGCTTGTTGTGCCTGGTCCTCGTGGACGCTTGTCGATCGACGGCCTCCCCGCCGCCCCCCGTTTCTCCTGTGGCCGCGCCGCAAGCCTCCTCCCGCGCGCCTCGGGTGGGACTTTGGGTGCTGTGCGAGGGATCGCAGCGAGTTCTCGAACACCCTGGGCGCGTCGCGGGTCTTCTCGCCGATGCGAGACGGCTGGGTGTCACCGACCTTTTCGTCCAGGTCTATCGGAACGGGCGCGCATGGTTCGATTCAACGGCCGCCGACGCAGCGCCCTTCGCTGCCGCGCGCGATGCAGATGGTCAGGATCCACTCCGGGCGCTGATCCACGCTGCCCACGCGGAGGGCCTGCGTGTCCACGCCTGGGTGAACGTGCTCTCCCTCGGATCCAATCGAGAGGCCCCGGTTCTTAAGGATCTCGGTCCGGCCGCCGTGCAGGTGGACCGGCGGGGCCGGTCGATGCTCGACTACCCACAGCTCGAGCTTCCAGCACCAGACTCGCAATTTCTTCGGCTCGGAACTCCGGCGCTATGGCTGGATCCCGGCGCTCCCGGCGTGGCGGAGCGCCTCGCTGGGACATTCGCGGAGCTCGCCGCACGGTATCCCGAGTTGGACGGCCTGCACCTCGATTACATCCGTCATCCCGACGTCTTGCCTTTTTCCCCGGGCTCGCGCTTCGACGTGGGTCTCGACTACGGCTACGGCGCCGCCACGCGCGCTCGATTCGCGGGACAAACCGGCCTTCCCGCCCCGCTCGGTCCTCCCGGGGCCAGTGCAAATGCATGGGACGGCTGGCGACGCGAGCAGGTCACCGCGCTCGTGCGGGCCATCCGCGACGCAGTCCGTAGAGAACAGCCCACGCTCGTGCTCTCCGCCGCGGTTTGGCCCTTCCCCGAGCGATCCTACTTTTCTGTGTATCAAGATTGGCCGGGATGGCTCGACGATGGCCTCTTGGACTTCGCCGTTCCCATGCTCTACACGACGGACGACCGATTCTTTCTGACGGAATTGCGTGCCTACCATGGGATCGCAAGCGATCGGATCTGGGTGGGGCTTGGCAGCTGGCTCTTCGCCGACGCCCCGGATCGCGCGGCGAACCAGCTCCACAAAGCGCGTGCGGCGGGGCTTGCCGGTGTGTCGCTCTTCTCTCACGACGCGTTTGCAGAGCATCCGGCGCTGCTTGAAGCGCTCGTCGATCAGCCGATCCGTGAGCGCTAAGGCGCCGTCCGACACGCACCCGGGTCTTGACGTCTGCGATCGCCGAGGCGATGCGGACGGCCGCCGAGCGCACGAACTCGACGCGTACGACTTCAGCGTTCCGGCGGAACTCGTCGCGCAGGAGCCCGCGCCGGAACGTGACCTCGCAAGACTCCTCGTCCTCGATCGCGTCCACAACGCCACGCTCGCACATCGCCGTGTGCGCGACCTTCCACAATGGCTTCGACCTGGTGACCTCCTCATCGTCAATGAGACACGGGTCTTACGGGCGCGCCTGCGTGGAAGGAAGACGACCGGCGGAGCCGCCGAAGTGCTCCTCCTGGGGCCAGCTCACGAGCCAGGCTGCTTTCGGGCTCTGCTGCGCTGCCGGGGACGTCAGCGTGTGGGTCAGCGCTTTGCCTTTGGACCTTCCCGCGAGGAGATTCCGGCGGAACTGGTCTCGCTTGGCCTCGAGGGTGAGGTCGTATTGGAGTTTCCGCGAGGAATCTCCCCTTTCGAGATCGGGGAAGCGCCCCTTCCGCCCTATATCCGACGCAACGCTCCGCGCGCAACCGATCTCGAACGCTACCAGTCCGTCTTCGCGCGGGTGCCGGGATCCGTGGCCGCGCCGACCGCAAGCCTGCATCTTTCTAAGGAGCTGCTGAGTGAGCTCGTGGCAGCAGGGGTTGAACGCGCCGAGGTCGTATTGCACGTGGGCCCAGGCACGTTCCGCCCGTTACGGCCCGCGGACTTCGCCGCGGGCAGCCTCCACGCTGAACGTTTCGAGCTACCCGAGGCCACCGCCCGGGCGGTAGCCAGGACGCGGGCACGCGGCGGGCGGATTGTCGCCGTCGGCACCACCACCACGCGGGTTCTTGAGAGCTGTGCGACTGCCGATCGGCAGGTCTCGGCACGAGCAGGAGAGACACAGATCTTCTTGCGGCCGGGGCACAAGTTCGCGGTCGTCGACGCCCTTCTCACCAACTTTCATCTTCCTCGCTCGAGCCCTCTCCTGCTGGTTTCCGCCTTCGCTGGCCGCGAAGCCGTGCTCTCGGCGTACACCGCAGCCATCGCAATCCGCTACCGGTTCTATTCCTACGGCGACGCGATGCTCATCCTGTGAACGCACACGGCTTCGCATTCGAGGTCACCGCCCGCGACGGCCTCGCCCGGTCCGCTCGCCTCGTGACACCCCATGGCGTCGTCGAGACACCAGGCTTCATGCCCGTCGCAACCTTCGGTGCAGTCCGCGGTGTCGCGGCCGATGAGCTCGAAGGATTGGGCGCGCAGATCCTGCTCTCGAACGCCTACCATCTTCACGAGCGGCCAGGCGAGGAAGTGGTTGAACGCGCCGGGGGGCTCCATCGATTCACAGGTTGGCGAGGGCCTTGGCTCACCGATAGCGGGGGCTTCCAGATCACTTCCCTCGCTGCGCGGGCGCGAGTCGACGAAGACGGGGTGACCTTCCGCTCACCGCACGATGGCCGGAGCCGGACCCTCACACCGGAGAAGGCGGTGGAGGTGCAGGAGAGACTTGGAGCCGACGTCACGATGGTGCTGGACGAGTGCCTATCCGACGAGGTGGGGACGCCCACCTTGCGTGTCCGTGCGGCGACCGAGCGCACCTTGCGCTGGGCAGAGCGCTCCCTGCGGGCACGGCGCCGCAGCGACCAGGCGCTTTTTGGCATTGTCCAAGGCGGCTACTCGTCCGCGCTGCGCCGAGCGAGCGCACGCGCCACCGCTGCCCTCGGGTTCGACGGCCACGCACACGGCGGTCTTGGTCTCGGTGAGGGACGCGGGCAAAGCGAGGAGCTGATCGCCGTGGCGCACGAAGAACTGCCCGAGCACCGACCGCGCTATCTAATGGGCCTCGGCCGCCCCGCCGACCTGTTCCAGGCCATCGCGCTCGGGGTCGATCTCTTCGATTGCGTGATCCCGACGCGAAACGGTCGGCATGGACTCCTTTTTACGCGTTCGGGAACGTTGGCGGTACGCAATGCCCGCTACCGAAACGACCCCTCGCCGCCCGAGGAAAGCTGCGATTGCCCCACCTGCTCGCGCTACTCCCGTGCCTATTTGCGTCATCTCCTGCACGTGAACGAGGCGTTGGGCGCACGTCTCGCCTCAATCCACAATCT
>DAIOWK010000152.1:0-8040 GCA_036758525.1 Myxococcota bacterium | reverse complement strand
TAGGCTGGGCATCCGAGGGGCTGCAAGCGCCGGAAATCATTCCCCTAATCGAACCAAGGCGAAGGCAGGGTACGCGCGCGCCCGGAGGGCGTCAACCAGCCATGCTCGCGGCCGCCCAAACCGACTACCGTCCCCCCAACCCCAGCAAGGAGCCCGTCATGTCCGATCCGCTCGCCATTCTCGACGCCACCGCGCAGGCCGAGCTCGTGCGTACCGGGAAGATATCGCCCCTTGAGCTCGTAGAGAGCGCGATCGTACGCATTGAAAAGCTGAACCCCACGCTAAACGCCGTGATCTATCCGCTATTCGAGAAGGCACGGGCGCAGGTGCGCTCGGCCGAGCTCGGGCGCGGGGCGTTTCGCGGCGTTCCCTTCCTGCTGAAAGATCTCGTCGCACACTCTGCGGGCGACCCCTACAGCGCTGGGATGGGCTTTCTAAAGCGCCGGGGCTGGCGAGAGCCTGAGGACACTTTTTTGGTGCAGCGGCTCCGTGCCGCGGGCTTTGTGATCGCGGGCAAGACGAACACACCGGAACTCGGGCTCGTGACGACGACCGAACCCATCGCCTTCGGGCCGACCCACAACCCATGGGACACCACGCGCTCCCCGGGCGGCTCGAGCGGAGGCTCCGCTGCGGCCACGGCGTCAGGCATGGTGCCTGCTGCCCACGCCAACGATGGCGGGGGCTCGATTCGCATCCCCGCCAGCATGTGCGGTCTCGTGGGCCTTAAACCTTCGCGGGGGCGCGTTTCCCAGGGGCCGGACGTCGGGGAAAGCTGGGCCGGCTTCACCGCGGAGTTCGTTGTCACGCGCTCGGTGCGCGATACCGCAGGGATCCTCGACGTGGTGGCGGGTCCGATGCGAGGCGACCCGTACGTGGCCCCTCCGCCAGTGCGACCCTACTCACAGGAAATCGCCTTGCCCGCCGGGCGGCTCCAGATCGGCGTTCTTGCGCGGACGCCGCGCCTTGAGTTCTCGCTCCATGCCGACTGTGCGGCCGCGGTGCGCGCCGTCGGGGTTCTCCTCGAGTCCCTTGGCCACCATGTGGAGGAGTCGCATCCTAAGGCGCTGGAAGATCCCGCGATCGGCGGTCACGTGGCCCGGGTGATCATGGCTTGGACGGCGCGCGACCTCGACGTGTGGCGCCTCAGGACGGGTGAATCGATCGCGCCCGGGGACGTCGAACCCCTGACCTGGGAAGCGGCCGAGCGCGGTCGACAGATTGGTGCGTCGGAGTACATCCAGGCCGTGGACGGCGCGCAAGCGTGGACGCGCGCCGTCGCCGCGTGGTGGGAGGAGGGCTTCGACCTCCTGCTGACTCCCACGCTGGGCGAGCCGCCTCCCCTGCTCGGCGAGTTTACGGCCACCCCCGAGCAACCCCTCCAGGGCTGGGTGCGAAGCACTCCCTTTGCGATTTTTACGCAGCCCTTTAACGTGACGGGCCAGCCCGCGATCTCGCTCCCGCTCTACTTCAGCGGCACAGGACTGCCCATCGGCGTTCAACTCGTGGCCGCTTACGGACACGAAGACCTGCTTTTGCGCGTCGCTGCACAGCTCGAGGCGGCCCGCCCGTGGGCGGATCGGCGGCCGCCCGTCTCTGCTTAGGCCGCGAGAGGCTTGGCCGCGAAGGGCACTGCGCCTAAGGCGCTGGGGGCGTGGCCGCCGGCGGCGCGGGGGAGGAGGAAGGGTCGGCCAGCAGGATCGAGCGCTTGCGAGCCGAGTACTCGCCTTCCGTGAGCTCGCCCCGGCGCCGGGCCTCTTCGAGATCGGCGAGCTTGCGCAACGTCTCGGGCGCGAGATTTCCGCCCACGATGTTCTCGTCCTCCGTCGCGGGGCCTGCCTCCTTGTCGGGCGCGCTCTCCATCAAGATCGTGCGCCGCACGACTTTCCCGGTGGCGGTCACGCGCACCGCTGTCGGCGTCTTGAAGATCGGATCGCGCCAGTCGGCGGCGACGCCCTGCTGGCTAACGGCCTGCATCGCCTCGGAGGGCAACACGTGGAACTTCATGACCGGCTTGTCGATCTGCGGCTCCTTCACCGGATCTTGGGGGTTCTTCGGGATCGGCCAGTCAACTCGAGAGAGATAGATGTAGAGCCGATCGTCGCGCACAAAAGCCACGAAGCTCGTCAGGTAGTCCTCGTTGAAGACCCCAAGGCGCCGTGTCCGGCGCTTCGCCATGATCACGACCTCCTGGGACGAATCGGCTAGGGAGAGACCCTTGGAGAGCGCGTCTCCCACGTCGAACAGGATCTCCGCGGGGATGGCCGGCGTGCGATCGGTTGATTTCTCGTCATCGCCGCGGATATCGATGCGGGAAAGGAGGTGGGAGAGACGCACGCCGGAGATCGCGGCCGGGTGCTGGAAGCCTTTATCGACCGGCACTCCGCCCTTGGTCTGGCCCCGCAGGGTGACCTCGATGCCACTGTCCTCCACCACGGTGCGGCGGACAGTCCTCGTCCCGCAGCCGACCACGGCCAGAACGAGCACACCACAGAGGAGAGCACGGGCTAGGACCAAAGTGCGGTCACCACCTGGTGAGTGACGTAGCTCGCTCCGTAGGCGAGCGCGAGGAGGTACCCAAAAGCGAAGGCCGGCCAGCGCAGGGAGTTCGTCTCCCGGCGCATCACAGCCAGGGTGGACATGCACTGGAGGGCAAAGACAAAGAACACCAGAAGCGACGCCACGGTCGCTGGCGCAAAGACGGGTTCGCCGGTCCCGGGGTGCACGTCGCGTCGAATAGCCTGGCGCAGGGACGTGGTGTCGTCCTGGTCGCTTGCGGCGTAGATCTGGCCGAGGGTCGACACGATTACCTCCCGCGCCGCAAGGCTCGCGACGAGCCCCACCCCGATCTTCCAATCGAAGCCGAGGGGCGCGATCGCCGGTTCAATCGCGTGGCCAATCTGCCCGGCAATACTGTGCTCGAGGGTAAAGCGCGCCGCCTCCCCGGGCCCACTGGCGGGCGGGGCCGTCACTTGCGGGAAGTGGAGGAGCGCCCACAGCACGAGGGAAACGCCCAGGATGATGGTCCCTGCCCGGCGCAAGAAAGCCCTGGCACTCGCCCAGACCTGGGTCAGCAGAAGGCGCAGCGTCGGTACGCGGTAGGGGGGGAGCTCCATGTAGAAGGGGAGGCCCTGGCCCCGGAAGAGGCTCTTTTTCAGCACGGCCGCGACGACGAGCGCGGAGAGCGAGCCCAGGAGGTAGAGGCCGAGGAGCGTAAGACCCTGAAGCCCGAGCGGGCCGAACACCCGGCGCGCGGGCACGAAGGCGCCGATCAAGAGCGCGTACACGGGAAGGCGCGCGGAACAGGTCATGAGCGGCGAGACGAGGATCGTGACCAGCCGGTCTCGCGGGGAAGGGATTGTGCGGGTTGCCATGATCCCCGGCACGGCACAGGCATAGGAGGAGAGCAGCGACACGAAAGAGCGGCCCTCGAGTCCGATCGATCCCATGACGCGGTCGATGACGAAAGCGGCCCGCGCCATGTAGCCGAGGTCATCAAGCAGATAGAGCAGGCTAAAGAGCAAAACGATCTGTGGCAAGAAGACGATCACCGAGCCAACGCCGCCGAGCACACCGTCGACCAGGAAGTCGACCAGGATGCCCGCGGGCATGACGCCGTGGAGCCATCCACGGGCGAACGCCACCGCGTGATCGAGCCCGTCCATCGCGGGCTGTGCAAAGGCGAAGATCAGCTGGAAAAATGCCAGCATGACCACTGCAAAGATCAGCGTGCCTGCGACCGGGTGCAGGATCGCGCGATCGATCGCGTCGGTGACGCGGCTTCGCCCGGGCCGGGTGTGCAGCACGTGGGAGAGCACCGACTCCGCCCAGCCTGCGCGTTCCTCCGCGTCCACCGGAGGAAGGATCGGGGGGCGCCCCCAGCTTTCGGCGCGGCTTAGGACGCGGCGAAGCTCGTCGATGCCAACGCCGCGATGGCCGATCACTCCCACGACAGGAATCCCGAGGGCGCGTTCAAGGCGCGGGATGTCGAGCGCACCGCTTCGAGCTGCGAGCTCGTCCACCATGGTGAGGACGAGGCAGCAGGGCAGGCCGAGGCTCAGCACCTGCGCCACCAAGAGGAGGGAGCGCTCGATGGAGCAGGCATCCGCGACGGCCACAAGGGCATGGGGCCGCGGCACGCCCGCGAGCTGCCCGGAGAGGAGCCGGGTTACGACCTCCTCGTCCTTGCTGACAGGTGTCAGGCTATAGGTGCCTGGGAGGTCAATCATGACCACACGCCGACCTTCGATCGTCGCCTCGCCTTCGCGACGCTCCACGGTGACGCCCGGGTAGTTGCCGACCTTGGCCCGAAGGCCCGTAAGTGCGTTGAAGAGCGTGGTCTTTCCGGAGTTCGGGCTTCCGACAAGACCGAGCCGCAAGACGGCCTCACTCATGCGGCGGACTCGCTGTCTGGAGCGCGGAGAGCGAGCTCCCTGCGGACTCGTACCCGCTCCCCCTCCGTGCGTCGCAGACAGAGGCGGTAGCCGCGCAGCTCGTACTCGGTGGGGTCGCCGAGAGGCGCACGGCGCAGAGTGCGAACGATCGTGCCCGGGACGAGGCCAAGGTCCCGCAGACGCTGGTCTACCGGCCCGTCCCCCTCCAACCCCTCCACGATCCCCGCCTCCCCCGGTACGAGGGTGTCGAGGGTCACAGGCGGAGCCGGGGAGGGTGAGCGCATGGCGAGCCACCCGAAAATGAAAATCGTTTTCTAAATGGTACCTGCTCAAGGGGTCAGGCGCCAGGCGGACCTCGGGCCGGGATCAAGCGTGGAAACCCCCTTCGATCAGTGACTCTCGCTCTTGAGCTCTCGGGTCATGAGCCGGTCGACGGCGTCCCGCGGCGCTAGGTCGTCCTCCAGAACCTCCCGAACCATAAACGCAATCGGCAGTTCGACGCCCACCCGATGGGCCAGGGTGCAGGCCGCACGGGTCGTCCGCACCCCTTCGGCGACCTCCTTCATTCCCGCCAGGATGTCCGTCAGCTTGCGACCGCGACCGAGTTCAAGCCCGACGGAGCGGTTGCGGGAGAGGTCGCCAGTGCAGGTGAGAATGAGGTCGCCGACCCCAGCCAGGCCCAGAAACGTGAGTGGGCTCGCGCCCAGGCGGACACCCAGGCGTGTGATCTCCGCCAGGCCGCGGGTCATGAGCGCGGCCCGGGCGTTCTGGCCGAGCTCGAGACCGTCGGAGATGCCCACGGCGATTGCGATCACGTTCTTGAGGGCGCCTCCGAGCTCGACCCCGACCACATCGGGGTTCGAGTAGCAGCGCAGCGTCGGGCACGAGAGCGTCTTCTGGACCACCTTCGCGTCGGCCTCGTCCTTGGCCGCGACGGTGACGACGGTCGGCTTTCCGGCGGCGATTTCGCGTGCGAACGACGGGCCGGAAAGACAGACAACGCGAGGGGCGTGCTCGCCCCCGAGCACCTGCTCGAGCACCTGGTGCATGGTGAGGCCCGACTCGGTCTCGATGCCCTTCACCGTCGAGACGAGGATTGCCCCCGGCGCAAAGTGCGAAGCCGCCGCCGCCGCGACCTGGCGGACGCCGTGGCTCGGCACCGAACAGATCACGAGGGGGCGTCCCGCCACCGCCTCTTCCAGGTCGGAGGTGGCCCGCATCCGTGGCGGCAGCTCGAAGCTCGTGAGGTAGCGCGGATTGCGCCGGTCCCGATTGATGGCAAGGCTTAGCGCGGGGTCTCGCGCCCACAAGACGACGTCGTGCGCGCCCGCGCAGAGCATGGCGAGGCAAGTCCCGAAGCTTCCCGCTCCCAGCACGCAGACACTCGACACACAACGAGTCTACCATCGGCCCTCCCGCCGTTTCCCCTTGGAAAGAGGCTCGCAGTTCATTGACTCGATTTTCGTCGGCGGCTACGGTCGGGCGCGTTTTGCAAGACCACGCGCGCCGTTCCTCTTAGGCCACCATCGGAGGGGTGCCCCATGCTCGCCCAGTATGCCGGCGTCGTGGCGATCCTCGTGCTCGCGTTCGTGGTGGCCGCGGGCATGCTGACGGCACATCGTCTGCTCGGACCCAAGCGCGTCTTCGCCGCGAAGCAGGAGCCCTTCGAGTGCGGAGAGCACCAGATCGTCTCTCCCCACCAGCGCTTCTCGGTGAAATTCTACCTGGTCGCGATCCTCTTCATCATCTTCGATGTCGAGGCGGTCTTTCTTTATCCGTGGGGTGCCCTGTTTCGCGACCTCGGCTTCTTTGGCTTCGTCGAGATGATGAGCTTTGTCGGTGTGCTCGTCGTGGGATTTATCTACGTCTGGAGGAAGGGCGCGCTCGAATGGTGATCTCCGCCGAAACCCGCGCGCGGATCGATCTCGAGATCGCCAAGTACCCGAAGCAGCGCGGTGCGCTACTGCCCGCGCTGCACCTCGTTCAAGAGGAGCTCGGTCACATCTCCCCCGACACCGCAAGAGAGGTGGCCGAGATCTTCGGCGTCTCTCCCGTGGAAGTGATGGAGGTCGTGACCTTCTACAACATGTTCTACGACCGACCCCAGGGGCGCCATCACGTCCACGTCTGCACCAATCTTCCCTGCTCGATCCGGGGCGCGCGAGGACTCTTGCGCGCGCTCGAGAAGCATCTCGGCATCGGGCCGGGTGAAACCACGGCCGATGGACGCATCACGCTCGGCCATGAGGAATGCCTTGGTGCCTGCGCGTACGCCCCGATGATGCGAATCGGCGGGAAATACCACGAAGACCTCGATCTCGAAGAGGCCAAGCGCATCGTGGACGCGCTGCGGTAGGACGATGCTCAAGGTCCCCTACGTAACGAACTATCTCTCCGAACACTTTGCCGAGGATGCCTACGCCACGCTCGAGGGCTACGAGCGTCGGGGCGGCTATGAGGCCGCGCGCAAAGCAATCACCAAGCTGACACCCGATCAGGTGGTCGACGTGGTCAAGGCCTCAGGCCTCCAGGGACGCGGAGGGGCGGGCTTTCCCACGGGTCTCAAGTGGTCGTTCATGCCCAAAGGAGCGGACAAGCCGAGGTATCTCGCCTGCAACGCCGACGAGTCCGAGCCAGGCTCGTTCAAAGACCGCATCCTGATGGAACGTGCGCCGCACAAACTTCTCGAAGGCATCCTGATCGCCGCCTGGGCGACCCAGTCGCAGACGACCTTCATCTACTGCCGCGGCGAGTACGCGTTCCCCGGCGCACAAATCGCGCGCGCGATCGAGGAAGCCTACGCCAAGGGGTACCTCGGCAAACGCGTCATGGGCTCGAAGTTTTCCCATGACGTGGTCTTGATGATGGGCGCTGGCGCCTACATCGCGGGTGAGGAGACGGGACTCCTCGAGTCTCTCGAGGGCAAGATGGCGAAGCCCCGCAAGAAGCCGCCTTTCCCTGCGGAATACGGTGCCTTTGGCATGCCGACGACGGTGAACAACGTGGAAACGTTCTGCCATGTCCCGCACATCATCGGGAGCGGAGCGGAGTGGTTCAAGGGCTTCGGCACCGAGAAAAGTCCGGGCACCACCATCTTTGGTGTATCGGGCCACGTCGTACGGCCGGGTCTCTACGAGCTCCCGCTCGGGACTCGCTTGGACGAGATCGTCTTCGAGCACGCGGGCGGCCTCTCCGCCGGCCGTAAGGTGAAGGGCGTGATCCCGGGCGGGATGTCGATGCCGATCCTGCCCGCGGGTCAGTTGGACGTGCCGATGGCGAACGAGTTCTTGCGGGAGCGCAAAAGCATGCTTGGTACCGGCGGGATCATCGTGATGGACGACACCACCTGCATGGTCCGCGTGGGCTGGATTGTCACCTACTTCTTTCGCGACGAGTCGTGCGGCCAGTGCACCCAATGCCGCGAGGGCACGGGCTGGATGCACAAGATCTTCGAGCGCATCGAGCGCGGCGCAGGGTCGCGCGACGACCTCGAAATTCTGCTCGACGTGGCGGCGAAAATGGACGGCCAGACGATCTGCGCCTTCGCCGACGCCGCCGCCTGGCCGGTGCAGGGTCTGCTTCGCCATTTCCGCGAGGACTTCGAGGCGCACGTCGCCCACGGCAAGTGCCCCTTCCCGCAGAGCTT
>DAIOWK010000151.1:0-8056 GCA_036758525.1 Myxococcota bacterium | reverse complement strand
CACACTGCGGGAGGGCCATGGAACGTGAGCGTTCGCCGGAGTCCATAGATCCCGAGCTTGACCATCACTCCAGACATCAGCGCCGAGACGTGGCGAGGCGCCGCCGGATGCGCCTCGGGCAGCCAGAAATGAAGCGGCCAGAAGCCCGCCTTGGACCCGAAACCGACGACTGCGAGCAAGAAGCAGGCGTTGGCGAGACCACCCGTCGCAGCGAAACGATCGAAGTCGTAGGTACCGGAACTCCGTCCGAGAAGGACGAACAAGATGAAGAGGAAGACAACGCCGAACTGGGAGGCCACGAGGTAGCTCATCCCTGCGCGGCGGACGTCCTCCCGGTCGTTCTCAAAGGTGACGAGGAAGAAGGAGGCGAAGGACATGATTTCCCAGTTCATGAGAAAGAGGATCCCATCCCTCGCAATCACGAGCCCCGCCATCGCGGCGACAAGCAGATTGAAGAGCGCGACCGCTGGGCCAAGGCGCCGCCTCCCGATGTAGGTGGGGAGGTATCCGCTGGCGTAGACCGCGGCCAGCCCTGAAACCACGAAGATGCAGAGCAGGAAGAAGGCCGAGAGCGCATCCATCGCGACGTGCGGCTCGCCCAAAGGCAGGGACCAGGTGCCGCGAAGCGCGGAGGACCCCCGACGAACCAGACTCGCGAGCGCGCCAGAAGCACCGGTCACGCACGCGATCACGCTTCCCGTCGTTCCAATGGTAAGGGAAGCCCGATCAAAACGCGTGAGAAGTGCTGCGGCGAGGGCGCTTAGACCGAGAAGAGCAATCGCGAAGAGGATCGTCCCGACCATTAGGAGGGCTTGCCCTGTGAGGACGTTCCGCTTTCCGCCGATTCTCTCGGTACAGAGAGGGGCGGCTCGGGCTCTTCGAGGATGGCGATTCGCCTCAAGATTGCGTCCTTCGGAGCGGCCGTGTGCAGGAGCTCCTTCAGGGTTTCGTCGTGGAGCGCAAAGGCGAGCTTCGCGAGCAGCTGGAGGTGGATGCGAACCGAGGGGCAGAGCAGCGTGAAGAGAACCCGCACCGGCTGGCCGTCCATGGCCTGAAAGTCGATGGGCTCGCTCAGAAAGCACAGCAGTACGGCTGGCCGATCCACGCGCACAACGACCGGATCCCTCGGATGGGGAATGGCGATCCCGTGACCCACCGCGGTCGACGCCAGCGCCTCCCGTGCAACCAAGAGCTGATAAAGGAGTCGACGGTTCACTTTGGAAGGAATTCCGGGCAGCTCGCAGACGGCTTCCAGCACCTTTTCCCTTCGATCGCCGGGGATGCCGTAGAAGATCCCGCCGTGCTCGATCGCCGCACGCAAGCTCGGGCATTCCTCTTGGGTTGCGTCGGAGCGAAAGAGATCCGGGGAGACGCGGTGCTCGTGCAGGGCTGCCCATTCCTGGAGCTCGACGCGATTGAATCGATACTGGTCGTGGACGCGATGGCTCGGCAAGGAGCCCTTGCGGATCCACCGATAGACCGTCTCCTCCGATACGTTGAGCAGCCTGGCAACGTCGCGAACGCTAAGGTCCATGAGTTCCTGGAGCCTGGTCTTCGGCGAAAGCGTACTGTTTCGTGAGGCTTGCGGTGACCGCGTCAGCGCCCGCTCGCGTCCGCGTGCGCGGGAGCTCACGATCGCAATGGACGCCCAGCGGGAGCGGAGTCACCGGTGAGATGATAGGCAGCGCCTGAGCACTGCGCCTTCTCTCGTCCCTTGGTGTGGGGAGGCCTCCGAGAGGGTCGCAGCGGCCGGGCAGGATCATCCTCAGGGCCGGACTCTCTTCTCACCCAGCGACCGTCGAAGGGCAACTCCGCGCAGGCCGCCCCTCACCCAAAAGGGGCTCAACCCGCTGGCTTTCGCCACCAGCGCTGGGCCGCCACGAGAGACCAGATGGCTTCGACGATTCCGAACGGCCACGCGCCTTGGAGAAAGCCGTAGGCGGAGCCGAGGGCGCATGCACCGGCGAACCCCAGCGTGAACCAGCGGCTGCGCTCCTCCAGCGCGTAGCACACGAGCATCGCTGTCACCGCAAACAGGCCAAACAGGGTGAGCCCATCCATTAGAGGCGCATGCTCCGGAGCGACACAAGAGAAGGGTCCTGCGCGGTCGCTTCGCCCGAGGGCCCGCCGGCCTTGGATAAGCCCCTCCGGGCGTCCTCAAGATCCAAGGGCCTGTCCCCCCGAGAGAGTGGAGGTGCGATCGTCTCCTCCCATGCGACCGGGGAGGAGGCGGGTCGAATTGAGAAGGAACGCGAGCTCGGAGGTCACGTGAATGAAGGCAGCGAGAAGCGGATTCAAGAATCCGAAGGCGGCGAGCCCGATCCCGCAGGCGTCCACGAGAATCGTGCCCACGAAGTTCTGCCAGATGACGCGCCGGGCCCATCGGGCAATCGCGACCGTCTTCGCAAACTTCGCAAGATCGTTTCCGAGCAGGACAATACCCGCGCTTTCCCGCGCCAGGTCGGTCCCGGAACCCATCGCCACCCCAATATCCGCTTCCATCAAGGCCGGCGCATCATTGATCCCGTCGCCGACCATGGCCACGACGCGCCCGCTCCCCACGAGCTCGCGGATGCGCATCCGCTTCTGGTCCGGGAGAAGACCGGCCTCGAGTTCTTGGATGCCGAGGGCGTTTGCAACCGCCTCCGCGACACCTTGGGCATCTCCCGTGAGAAGGAGAATCCGCAGGCCGCTCCGCTTTAACGCTTCGACGGCGCGCATGGCCTCGGGACGCACCGTGTCCGCGATCGAGATCTTGCCGAGGAATTGTCCGCTGCGAGCCACCATTACCTCCGAGGCAGAGCCGTGGGACGCGCTCGCATCGCCCACAGCGATCCCGTGCTCGCGCATCAGACGACGATTCCCCACGAGGACGTCCGTACCCTCGATCGTGGCAGAGATCCCCTGTCCCGGGGTGTACGCAAAGCGCTCCGCCTCCACCGGAAAGATCCCGTGCGTGCGCGCGTGGGCCACGAGCGCCCGCCCAAGCGGATGCTCCGACCGCAACTCCGCCGATGCGGCGGCGCGCAGCAGCTCGTCCGGAGAAGCCTCCGGCGCGGGCACCACCTCCTTCACCTCGGGCCGACCAAAGGTGAGCGTTCCCGTCTTGTCCAGGACGACGGTATTGACCCGCCCGAGGATCTCGAGGAAAAGCCCACCTTTGATGATTGCCCCGAGCCGTGCGGCACGACCGATCGCCCCAAGCACCGCGAGAGGGGTCCCTGCCGCGATGCCGCAGGCGCCCGCAACGATCACGACGGAGATGGTCGAACGTGCGTCGCGCGTAACGGCGAAGGTGAGCGCCGCTGCAGCGAGGGCAAAGTAGACGAGGTAGCCGGCCAGCTGGTCCGCGAGGCGCTGAACCGGCGCGCGTGAATGCTCAGCGCTCTCCACAGCCTGGAGAATTCTTCCGTAGCTCGTGTCGCGGCCGACGCGTTCTGTGCGAATCTCGAGCGCCCCAGACTGATTGATCGAACCTGCGAAGACGGGGGTGCCTGGCGTCTTTTCTACGGGCATCGATTCGCCGGTGATCCGCGATTCATCCACGAAGGAGTGACCCTGAAGCACGCTCCCGTCCACCGGCACGCGGCCGCCGGGATTCACGAGCAGGGAGTCACCGACACAGAGCTCTCGCGTCGGGACATCGCGAACAATCCCGGCGCGGCGCACGCAGACCGACTGCGGCAAGAAGTCGAGGAGGTCGTGGATGGCCCGCCGCCCGCGGGAGACCGTCATGCCCTCGAGCAGCTCGGCAACCAGGACGAAAAGGGTGATCACAAGCGCCGTGAAGAACTCGGCGATCGCAGCAGCCGCCACAATGGCGATGGTCATGGAGAGCTCCATGGTCATCCGCCGCACCCGCAGATTCGCGACGGCTTCTCTCAAGACGGGCCAACCGCCGATCGAGAGGCCGATCACGCCAATCGGACTGATGCCATGGAGGGGCTCCCACAGGCGGAAGTAGACGGCCCCGGCGGCCAACGCGACGACGCCGATCCTCGCGGCATCGGCCCACGCGAGCCCATAGGCGTCCGGCTCCGTCTCGTGGGGGAGCTCTTCGCTGCCCTCTTCTGCCCAAGCGCTGGACAGAGCAGCCTCCACGCGATCGTGGACCGCCGCGTGCGCCGCGCCGTCTTCGCGCAGCGCCGAATCCTCGTGCCCGCGCTCACCTGAGATAGGCGTGGACGACCTCGATCAGTTCCTCCGCGCCGCGCGCCCTTTCCAGATCGGCGTCGCGAGCGGGGTCTGAGACATGAAAGCGGATGTGATCTTCCATGAGCTCGGCCATGAGACCGTTGGTCGCGCCTCGGACCGACACCACGAGCTGCATGACCTTCGCGCATCCTGCCTCGCCCTCGAGTGCGCGCTCAATGGCCTCGAGTTGGCCTCGCAGGCGTCGTACACGGTTCAGGAGCTTCGTCTTTTCGCGAATCGTGTGGGCCATGAGCCTCCCGCGTCCTATAGGATAGGGGCTATGGTATAGGCTTGCCACCTCGTGCCTGCGCTCGAAGGAGGCAGCGACCTAAGCGGCCACGCCACGACGCCGATAAGGTCTCCCGAGCCTCCCCGGAGGCTTCCGCGCTGGAGTCGGCTGGTGGTCCACGGACCCTCGTGCCTTCTCGAAGGGGGGTGCGCAATGCGGGTCCGGGTGCTTCTCGCGATCGCTTTCTTTTCGCTAGCGGGAGCCGCGAAGGCCGCCGAGGAGGCGGTGATACTCGCAGGCATGAAGGTCACAGTCTGGTCAGGGGAGGAGGCTCCCGTCCCCACCCCACAGCCTGTGATCATCTTCTCCCACGGGTTTCATGGCTGCGCGACACAATCGCGCTTCCTGACGCAAGCATTCGCGTCTGCCGGTTATCTCGTATTCGCGCCGAACCACAAGGACGCGACCTGCGATCGCGGAGAAGCACGGATCATCGACAGGCCCGAAGTCCCCTTCCAGCGTCCGGAGCTCTGGAATGATACGACCTATCGTGATCGCGAAGAAGATATCCGCCGTCTGGTCCAAGCCATCCAGAGTGATGATCGGTTTTCAGCTCGCGTCGACCTCTCGCGCCTCGGACTCTCGGGTCACTCCCTTGGCGGATACACCGTCCTCGGACTGGCCGGGGCGTGGCCGAGCTGGAGACTCGGCGGCGTGAAAGCGGTCCTCGCGCTGTCTCCGTACAGTCAGCCATTTCTCGTCCGCGACTTGCTGGGCGGCCTCGATGCGCCGGTCATGTACCAAGGTGGGACCCTGGATTTTGGCATCACGCCCTCCCTGCGGAAGAATTCGGGCGCGTATTCACAATCGCCGACACCGAAGTATTACGTGGAGTTCGACAAAGCAGGGCATTTCGCCTGGACGAATCTCAACCCGACCGCGCATCATTTGATCGTCGCCTACAGCCTTGCGTTCATGAATCACTACCTAAAAGGGGAACCCGCGGATCCGCTGCTGACGCAGACGCAGCCCGAGGTGGCGCGATTTTCTTCTGCGCCTTGAGCCCCCGCGTGCAAGCGGCCGTGGCACCACCCGCCCTCGGCCCTCGATCGTTGGGTTTGACGTCCCTTGAAGCCCTCATCTATTTTGCGTCGAATTGACTGTGCGAGATGGCGAAACAGAAGACCGAGGCTGCGCCGTGCCCGTCGCCACCCTTCCGGAATCAGCGCTCGCTCAGCCGGTCTCTACGACCGGGCGGCTGTGTGTCGCTGCCGCACTCGGCGCCCTCCTCGCGATTGGCTACGCACTTTACGGGGGCACCTCCGCCGCCCAGTCCTGGCAGCTGGCCGCGCGCTACACCGCGCGTTTCTCATTCACGATCTTTCTCCTGGTGTTTCTCGCGCGGCCCTGGAATGTCCTCGCTCCGAGTACGCTCTCGCGTACGCTCCTGTTGCGGCGACGCTCCCTCGGGCTCGCCTTCGCGACCGCCCACACCGTGCACCTCGCGGCGCTTACGACGTTCTTCGTCGTGAAGGGGACGCCCCCGGATCCGATCACGGCCGTTGTGGGGGGCGGGGCGTATCTCACGCTGTACGCCATGGCTGCGACCTCAACCGATGCTGCGGTTCGCCGTCTCGGCCGCAACTGGCGGAGACTGCATACCTTTGGTGTCTACTACCTGTGGTTCGTGTTCGCGTTCACCTATGGAACGCGCACGCTCGAGCGAGGCTCGTGGTACGCCCCCTTCTTCGCGACAGCGATCGCGGCCTTGGGACTCCGGCTGGTGGCGCGGCGGAAGCGGCGGCTCGCGATCGCCGCACGCTGAGGGATCGCTTCCCCGCGCTCGGGGGTCCTCCGAAGAGCGCGGTGCTTCGGCTCAGACCAGTCCGACCAGCGGCCGTATCAACGCGTGTACGTCGACGCGCGCGCGCAGGCGTGCACAGAGCAGGAACGAGCCTACGAGCTTGCGGTGCAGGAAGACCGTCTCAGGGGGCGGTGCGTGCAGGAAGCCGCGGCGAAAGGCCAGGTCGAGGCCGATGTCGCGCACCCGCGAAGGCAGCGTGGAGCGGCCGAAGTCATAGGGCCCCGGCTGGCGGAGCGGCTCGCAGACGGCGAGGATCAGCTCCACGAGGCCGCGCGCCCGGTCCTCGCTTTCGTCTTTGGGCAGATAACCGATCTCGACCGCGGCGGTTCGCACGGCCCCGCGATCCCCGGCGAGAACGGCGCGCACGATCCTCGCGTACCGTTCCACGAGCGCTGGTGGGAGCTCGCGGGTCGAGCCGAAGTCCAGGAGAGCGATGCGCTCCGAGTCCGGCAAGACGCGGTAGTTCGCGAAGTTCGGATCGGTTTGCATGAAGCGAAACTCGAAGAGCTCGCGGAACGCCAGCCGCTCGAGGATGGAGCCGGCCGCGTCTCGGCGTGCCTGGGGCGTCCCCGGCGCCGCCAGCGATTCGATCGGCTCCCCGCCGACAAAATCCATCGCGAGGATGCGCCGGGTCGTGAGGTCGTCGTGCACTCCCGGCACGAAGAGCGCAGGATCGTCCGCCACGAGGCTCCGGTAGCGGCGCAGGCTCTGGGCTTCGAGCAGATATTCCGCTTCCTGTCGGAGCTGGTGCTTCGCCTCGGCGATGATGCCCGAGACGTCGAGTTCGAGGGGCAAGAGCTTTGCCAGCCGCAGGAGCGACGCAACGTTGTCGACGTCACTCTCGATGCTCCGAGCGACGCCCGGATACTGGACCTTGAGGGCGAGGTGACGCCCGTCGGCTGCCACTGCAGCGTGAACCTGCCCAATCGAGGCGGACGCCACGGGCTCGAAGTCAAACTCCCGAAAGCGGCCTTCCCAGCCCTTGCCGTACTCACGGCCAAGCACTCGTCGCACCTGGGAAGGCGGCATGGTGTCCGCCGAGTCGCGAAGCACGCTGAGCGCCTCGGCAAACTCCGGCGGGAGGATGTCGGCGCTCTCGAGGGAGAGCAGTTGCCCGAGCTTCATGGCTGCGCCGCGGAGATGCGCGAGGCGCCGTGCCAGGCGCTTGGCGTTCGCGAGGGAGAAGAGGGCACTCGTGGCAGCACCGCCGCCGAAGAGCCGGCGCGCGCCCTCGACTAATCCACCGGCCGCGAACTCACCTGCCATGAGACCGATGCGCGCGAGCCGCTCAATCCGACTCGCGGGGACTCTCGACCGCTTGCGCTCCACCAAAGGCGCCTCAGCTCTGCGCGGTGAACTCCGCGCCGCTTGCGTAGGCCAGACCGAAGCGTCGACCTCTGAACATGCTCCGCGCCCTTAGTCCGCTGGGTGTGCGGGGTGCACGATCGCCTCTGGCTCCTCGCGTTGCCCGCTGATCTCGGCGCCCGCGCTGGCTGGGAGCGGGAGAAAGAAAAAGAGGGAGAGGAGACTCACCGCCGCAATCACAAAGTAGGCAGGTGCAAAGTCCCGCGGGCCGAGTGCCTGCCTGTGGCCGAGCACCAACGTGGCGTGGAGGACCAGCGCGCCGAGGCCCACACCGAAGGTGAGCGAGAGTTGCTGCGCAACGCTCGCGAGCGTCGTAGCGCGGCTCATGGCCCCATCGGAGATGTCTGCGTAGGCAAGCGTGTTGAGGCTCGTGAACTGGAGCGAGCGGAAAAAGCCGCCCATCA
>DAIOWK010000150.1:0-8064 GCA_036758525.1 Myxococcota bacterium | reverse complement strand
GGGATCAATGCTTGAAAGGGCTCCGAGCTCGGCCAGCGCGTCGAGCTCGGTCCTTCGCAAATGGGTGCGCTTCGCGAGGTCCGCCAGGCTCGAAAACCCCTCGCGCGCCCGTTCGGCCTCGATCCTGCGCGCCGCCTCCTCCCGCATCCCGATCACGTAGCGGAGACCGAGTCTTACTGCGGGCCCACGGACGGCGTCCGTAGGTCGAGCATTTCGTTCGGCGGCGCCTTGCGGCGTGGTGCCCGCGGACCGCGGCCCGTCGTTCTCGAGCGTGCACTCCCACAGCGAACGCGCAATGTCGATGGCACGCACTTCGACGTGATGGCGCTGTGCGTCCTTCACCAGTGTCGCTGGCGCATAGAAGCCCATGGGCTGTACGTCGAGTAGCGCCGCGAGGAAGGCCGCAGGATGGTGGGCCTTAAGGAACGCAGAAGCGTAGGCGAGCAGCGCGAAGGACGCCGCGTGCGACTCCGGGAATCCATAGAGCGCGAAGGATGTGATCCCGCGCAGAATCTCGTCTTGCGCGAGACCGACGATACCCCGCGCCTCCATCCCCAAACGCAGACGTGCCTCGAGCCTGCCCATGCGTTCCGTCGAACGTTTGAAACCCATGGCGCGGCGCAACTCCTCGGCCTCACCGCCGCTAAAGCCGGCCGCGGTCATGGCGATGCGCAACAGCTGCTCCTGGAACAGAGGCACCCCCAGCGTTCGTGCCAGCACGGGCTCGAGGCAGGGGTGCGGGTAGACGACGGGCTCCTTGCCGGCACGACGTTGCAGATAAGGGTGCACCATGCGTCCGACGATCGGCCCGGGCCGGATGATGGCCACCTCCACCACGAGGTCGTAGAAGCGTTCGGGCTTCATGCGTGGCAAGGTCGCCATCTGGGCGCGACTCTCGATCTGGAACACGCCGATCGTGTCGGCGCGCCGGATCATGGCGTAGGTAGCGGCATCATCCGGAGGGAGGTGTGCGAGGTCCACCTCCACACCCTCGTGTCGCTGGATCAGGGGGATCGCTCGCTCCAGCGCGGCCAACATGCCAAGACCCAGCAGATCGATCTTGATGATCCCGAGGTCTGCACAGTCCTCCTTGTCCCACTGGACGATGTGGCGGCCGGGCATGGCCGCGGGCTCGATCGGCACAACCTCATCGAGCCGGCCCGCCGCGATCACGATCCCGCCGGAATGCTGGCCCAGATGGCGGGGGAGTCCCCGCACCGCCGCCACGAGCTGCAGCAGGAGATTCACGCGCGGCTCCTCCGGCGCCACACCGGCTTGGCGCAGCAGCTTCGGCAATGGCTGTGGGGACTCGTCGTGCTCCCACGAAGAGAGCAGCTTCGAAAGACGGTCAATCTCCTCCTCGCCGAAGCCCAGCACCTTGCCCATTTCGCGCACGGCCAGGCGTGTTCGATAGGTGATGACGTTTGCCGTCATAGCCGCACCATGCTGGCCGTAACGCTGAAACACATATTGAATGACGCGCTCGCGCTGGTCACCGGAAGGCAGGTCGAGGTCGATGTCCGGCCACTCGCCGCGCTCCTCCGAGAGGAAACGCTCAAACAGCAGTTCCATGCCCACGGGATCGACGGCGGTGATGCCCAAGGCGTAACACACGGCGCTGTTTGCAGCCGAGCCACGCCCCTGTGCGAGAATGCCTCCTTCTCGTGCAAAGCGCGCGATATCGTGCACGATCAGGAAGTATCCGGCGAGATCGAGCTTCGAGATGACGCCGAGCTCATGTTCGAGCTGGGCGCGGGCGCGCTGGGGCAACGGATCGCCGTAGCGGTGTCGCGCACCCTCGAAGGTCTCGCGCCGTAGCCACGAGTCCTGTGTCTCGCCCGAGGGCGCGGGAAAGCAGGGAAAGCGATAGCCCAGATCTTCGAGCGTGAACACGCAGCGCTCGGCGATCTCTCGCGAAGCGCGAACCCAGGCCGGCTGGTCGGAGAAGCGCGCTGCCATCTCCTCCGGTGAACGCAAACACCGCTCCGCGTTCGCGAAAAGACGTCGACCTGCCAGGTCGAGCAGGGTTCTCTCTCGCAGACATGTGAATGCGTCGAGAAGGCGACGGCCGTCGGCCGTCGCCGCACGCACATCATTCGTCGCTACGATCGGTACACCTTCCGCCTCCGCGATGGCGACGGCACGACGCAGTGCAGCCTCGGCGGCTCGCTCGCGCGGACGCGAGACGTCCACCCACAGGTGATCCCGTCCGAAGAGGGCATGCACACGCGCCAAGAAGCCGGCGTCGAGCGTGCTGTCGCCTCGCGCGAGCGCAAGCAGGCCCGGGGCGTACTCCTCCAGCCGCGGGAGCGCAACGCACGGCGCGCCACGCGGGGAGCCCAAGTGAGCCTCGGTGAGAAGGCGGCAAAGATTCCGGTAGCCCTGGCGCGATTCCACGAGCAGCAAGAGGGATCTCGTCCCGGTGCTGGGTTCGGCCTGCACCGTGACCTCGGCGCCGACGAGGCCGCGCAATCCGGCGCGGCGTGCGGCTTGGTGGAAGCGCGGCGCACCGCAGACTCCATGACGGTCCGACAGGGCGAGGGCGGGGTAGCCGAGCGCTGCCGCGCGGTCGATCAGGTCCTCCGGGTTCGATGCACCTTCGAGGAAGGAGAAGGCGCTGCGGCAGCGCAGCTCGACGTAATCGGAGGGCACCTCTCCAATTTCGTCTTATTTTCGCCTCTCGTCAACTTGGCCCATGCGTCGGCCGGTCATCGCCCGCGGTATGCTGCGGCGTGTGGGAGGGGAATCAGGGGGCAGGGGCATTCTCGTCGCCGACGACGAGCCCCTTCTGCGCCGACTGATCGATCGCGTGCTCCGTGAACGGGGCTTTGAGGTCACGGCGGTGGGGGACGGCAAAGCGGCGGTCGAATGCATCACGGCACCGGGGGGCGAGAGGTTGGCGGTAGCGGTGGTGGACGTCGGGATGCCACCCCATGGCGGCGCCGTAGCGCTCGAGGCGATGCTCGCCAAACGCCCCGATCTCGGGGTGATCGTGATCAGCGGCGTTTCGCCCAACCCGGCCCTGCGCGAGCTGCTGACGAGGTGGGGCGGCGTCTTCTTGTCCAAGCCCTTCGCGCCCGACGAGCTCGTACGAGCCGTCAACGACGCCTTGGAGCTGAGCGCAGCCCGGCGACGCAAGAGCCCGAGTGCTTCGGGTCTGAGTTCGGGGGAGTAGATGGGCGCGATCGTTGTGATCGGCGGAGGAATCGCGGGGCTCACCTGCGCCTTCCGTCTGCAGCAGGCGGGTCATGACGTTGAGGTCTTGGAGCGCGAGCAAAGCGCGGGCGGACGCATGCGCAGCGAGCGCCACGGCGACTTCATTGTCGAGCGCGGGGCCCAGTTCATCGCAAGCGGCTACCGAAACCTCCACCATGTGGCTTCCGCCCTCGGCATCGACGATCGCATCCGACCTCTCGTCCGGGCGCACAACGCCGTGCTGCGCGCGGGCCGGCTCGAGCCCGCCGACCCGGGTGCTCCGCTGCGCTTGCTTGGCTCGCGGCTTCTCTCCGTCTCGGCCAAGGCCCGCTTACCACGCCTCCTGTTCGAGCTGTGGGCGAACCGGCGACTTCTCGACCCCTACCGTCCCGAGCTCGCCGCGCGGATCGACCGAGAGGACATGCCCACCTATCTGCGTCGCACCGTCGGGGAGGACGCCCTCGAGTACCTGTTCTCACCGGCCTTCTCGTCGACTTTCGACAGCGAGCCCGAGGATCTCTCGGGGGTATTTGTGCTGCTGGCCCTACGCGTTCTGGTCAATGGGTTCGAGCTCCAGTGGTTTGAGGGTGGCAATGGACTGATCACGCGCACGCTGGCCCAGCGCGTGCCGGTGAGAACGGGTG
The DNA here is from genome assembly GCA_036758525.1 of Myxococcota bacterium. Lineage (GTDB taxonomy): Bacteria > Myxococcota_A > UBA9160 > UBA9160 > UBA9160 > UBA9160. The sequence continues at coordinate 4,225 of DAIOWK010000150.1, read as the reverse complement.
CGCACGTATTGTCCGTGGAGACCGAGCCGGACGGTGCGAAGGTGCGGTATCGCAGTGCGAGCGGAGAGCGGAGCGTGCTTGCCGACGCCGCTGTGGTGGCCATACCCGGGAGCTTCGTCCCGCAAGTGTGTCCGAAGCTCACGCCAGCCGAGCGGGCGTTCTTCGACGAAGTGCACTACGTGCGGGGTCTCATAGCCTTCCTGCTCCTCGACCGTGCTCCGGCCACGCTGCCCTACTACGGCGTGGCATTTCCCCGCCGGGAGGGGATCGACCTGTATGGCATCGCCGCGGACCACCACAAGGAAGGTGCGGCGCCCCCCGGAGCGGGACTCGTAAACGCCGCGCTCACCGAACGCGCCGCCGCACGTCTTTGGGACGCTCCGGAGGCCGCCGTGGTAGAGCACGTCGTGGACGAACTCGCGCGCACGCCGGTCGGTCGACTCGCGCCGCGGGAGACGGTGGTGCACCGCTGGGACGCGATGCTTCCACAGTTCCGCGTGGGCTACACCGCCCGACTCGCCGCCTTCCTTTCCCGCACGGACCGCTCTCCGCGTCTCGCGTTTGCCGGCGACTACCTGGTCGGGCCGTACGCGGAGGCGGCCCTCACGAGCGGGATGCGGGCCGCGACGGAAATCGCGCGGACCCTCGACAAGCGCTGAGCCTCGCCCCTATCGCTGCCGGAGAGCGCGCACGAGCGCCGCAGCGAGCCAACCGTGCAGCACGAGCCCAGCCATCGGCAGACCGTAGCGAGGCTCTGCGTACACGACGGCCTGCTTCGGATCCCGCGGATTGACGTGCACGACAATTTCGCGCCCGACCGGATACTCCGCGATCAGCGCTTCGGTGTCCTCCCGGGTGCGAAAGCGCGGGCTCTTGGTGTAGGTGCCGCAGCGGTGCACGGCACCGCCGCTTTCATACTCGTACTCGAAGCGCCACTCGCTCCTGCCCTCACCCTTTTCCGACCGCACAACGCGCGCAGCGGTCGGGAGCCACGAGGGAAGGGCGAGCTGCTCCCGCAAGAGCAGGACATCGCCCACAAGACCTATGGCGAGAAGCAGGGCCGAAAAGGCGAGTCCTGCCCGGAAACCACCCGCGTAGCCGGAGAGAACAAGGGCGGCGAAGGCCCCGATCGGGAGCGTCAGGAACCACAGCACCTGCCAGGGCGACACTCGCCAGCGCTCAGCTGCGGAGGGACGAGGCCAGGGCCTCCGCCTCGGCCACGAGCCCCTCAAGGAGCGCGAGTCCCCCATCCCAGAACGCGGGATCGGTGATGTCGAGGCCGAGCTTTCCGAGCAGGCGCGGGGGCGTATCGGAACCACCCGCCGAGAGCAGCGCGAGATAGCGCGGCGCGAAGGCGGGCCCCTCCTCGTCGTAGCGGCGCAAAAGCGCAAGCACGAGGAGCTCGCCGAAGGCGTAGGCGTAGCAGTAGAACGGAGAGTGCACGAAGTGGGGGATGTACAGCCACCAGTAGCCGTAGTCCTCGGACAGGTGAACGGAATCCCCGAACATCGGACGATTGGTGGTCAACCAAAGCTCGTTGATGCGCGCGATCTCGAGCTCGCCTTCGCTCCGCCGGGCGCCGTGGAGGCGCTCCTCAAAGCGCGTCATGACGACCTGGCGGAAGACTGTGGCGAACGCATCCTCGAGCTTTCCGCACAAAAGAGCGAGCCGGACGCGCGGGTCGCTCTCTTCCTGCATCAGCCGGCGAAACACCAGCATCTCGCCAAACACGCTCGCAGTCTCGGCCGTGGTAAGCGGCGTGTCCTGCTCGAAGAGGCCTTGTCCTCGCGCCAGCCACTGGTGCACGCCATGGCCGAGCTCGTGGGCAAGCGTCATCACGTCGCGCAGGTTGCCTGTGTAGTTGAGCAGCACGTAGGGGTGGAGGCTTGGCAGCGTCGACGAGCAGAACGCACCGCCGCGTTTTCCAGGGCGGAGCTCGGCGTCGATCCAATGTCGTTCGAAGAAGTCGCTCGCGATGTTCGCAAGCTCCGGTGTGAACTCGCGGTAGGCGCTCAAGACGATCCGCTTGGCCTCGGCGAAGGAGCGTGAGCCGCTTTCCCCCGGCAGGGGCGCGTACCGGTCGTAGTCCTCGAGAATCGGCAGGCCGAGGAGCCGCGCCTTCAGGCGGTAGTAGCGTGCGACGAGTGGATAGCGCCGGTCGCACGACGCAAGCAGGGCCTCCACGCTTGCGGGCTCAATCTCGTTCGCCAGGTGGCGGTCTTGCATCGGGTTGGGGAAGCGCCGCAGACGGTCCTGCACCGCCTTGTCTTGTACGAGTGTATTGAAGATGAAGCCGAGCAGGCGCGCGTTCAGACGCAGCCCCTTGGTGAGCGCGACTGCAGCGGCGCAGCGCAGCGCGCGCTCGGGCTCGTGGAGCTTTGCCAGCACCTCCTCTTCGGAGAGCTGTTCCGTCTTGCCGGCATGCTCGAAGTGAAACTGGAGCGAGCCCATCACCTCGTCGAACAGGCGACCGAAGGCGCGGCGGCCCGTATTGGCCGTCTCTTCGAGAAGCTTTTCTTCAGGTTCGGAAAGCACGTGCGGCCGGTAGCGCCGAAGCGACGCCAGGAAGTGCCGCCGGCGTGCGAGCGCCGGATCGGAAAGGTGCTTGTCCGCCGCGTCCTCCTCGAGGGCCACCCACTCGAGCTCGAAGAAGACGACCGTGTTGCGAATCTCGCTGGCGCGCTCCTGCACGCGCTGCAGCAGGGCCCCCCGTTGCGGGTCGCTCGTGTCGGCGGCGAAGAGCAGCCCCGCGTAGGACACGGCGCGCGCCAGGGGCTCGTTCAACCGCTCGAGGGCGTCGACCGCCTGCGCGAGGTCCCCTGCCGAAAGGGCTCTCACCTGGCCCCGGTGTCTGCGTTCGAACGCCCGTGCCGCCTCGAGGGCGCGTTCGAGATCCCCCTCGAGGGCGGGGTCGCGAGGGCCGGAGTAGAGATCACAGAGGTCCCAGCGAACGCCCGCCGCAGGGCCGGCATCGTGCTTGGTCTCGGGAGCGGGGTGCGTCACGGCGGGGCGAGTCTAGCCGCGCGGCCACAGGATGAGCGAACCGCGCCTCTCTCACCGAACGCGTAGAGCCTGGCACCTGCAGGGTTCCATGCCGAAGCGGGGATCGAGCGTTTTGCGGCTCTCCCCGCCGCAGGCGGGTCGGAGCCGTTCGGCGAGAATCCGCTCAGGACGCGAGGATCAATGCATCGGTACACCCCTGCGGATAGACTTCGCGCATGCGGGGCGGCCCCCACGAGATCAAAATCGATGCGGGCGGGATGCAGTTTCGAGCCCTCGAGTGGCCGGGGGCCGGTCCCCCCGTGCTGCTGCTTCATGCGACGAGCTTCTGCGCCGACGTCTGGGGTCCTGCGTGGCTCGCGGCGTGCGCAGTGGGTGCTTCGGGTCGGCGCGCCCTGGCCGCCGATGCGCGCGGCCACGGTGGGACGAGCGCCCCCCGAGAAGCTCAGGAATATGTTTGGCCGCGCTTTGCCGACGACATCATCGCGCTCGTGGAAGCGTACGCGGCAAAGGAGGGCGCGATCCTTGTCGGGCATTCGAGCGGCGGCTCAGCGGCCCTCGTGGCTGCCGCCAGGAGACCGGACCTCGTGCGCGCGGTGGTCGCTGTCGAGCCTGTGCTGTTCGACGCTCCGGCCGCCGGTGCCGAGCTCGACTCGTTCGCCGGGAGTCGCGCGATGGCGGAACGCACGCGTCGGCGCCGGGCGAGCTTCCAGAGCCGGGAAGACGCTCGCCAAACCCTCGCCGGGCGCTTTCCCTACTCAGGCTTCGCGACGGCCGCTTTGGATGCTTTCGTGGCCGGTGGTCTTGCCGTGCGTGAGGGCGGAGTCGAGCTGCGCTGCTCGCCGGAGATCGAGGCATGGATCTATGAGGGCGCCTCGGCGCTCGACCTGTGGCGTGAAGCGGCCGAGATCTCCGTGCCCGTACTTCTCTTGCGCGCCGAGCACAGCGCAATCCCGGAGCCCCTCGCCCTGCGACTCGCGAGCCGCGCAAGGTGCCTTGAGATCCAACAGGTCGTGGCGGCCACGCACTTTGCACCGCTCGAGCAGCCCGAACAGGTGGGCCGGGCGATCGGCCAGTTTGTGAGGGCTGTTGCCGGCGGAGCGCGATGAGCGAAACGCGGGCCGAGCTGGGGGGCCGCCAGGAGCGCGTGATCGCCCACGCCGATATGGACGCCTTCTACGCATCGGTGGAGCAGCGCGATCGCCCCGAACTCCGGGGCCGACCC
>DAIOWK010000149.1:0-8172 GCA_036758525.1 Myxococcota bacterium | reverse complement strand
CGGACGTTATCGATCGAGGTCGGAGGACCCGGAAAACGTCAGGATTTGCCTGCTGGCCTTGGATCCGCTCAGGGAGCTTTGGCGGCTGTCGCGGGCCCACCCCCGGCGCGTGCGGAGTCCTGCGCCCGCAGTTCCGCAAGTTTCGCGACCAAAGACGGCGGGAGTTCGTCTGACGGGCCCTGGCTCTCGACTTGATACGCGATGCTAGCGGCGCGCTCCAGATCGCCCGCTTCGGCATAGCAGCGTGCTGCGTCCGCGAGCGCCCATTGCCGGAGCGGATAGCCCGCAAGCTCACCTGCCTCGAGGTTCGCGGCAGCGGCTTGGCTCCAGTTGCTCTGGGCTTCATAGGCGGTCGCGATACGGCGCAGCGCAACCCCGCGAAGCGCGGGATTCCGCCCGACCCCGCCAAGAGCGGCCTGCCACGCGTCGAGCGCCTTCTCGGGTTCCCCCGCCGCAGCCAGAAGATCGCCGGCCGTGATGCGAGCCACGGTGCTCGCCGCTGTGCGGGAATGCTCGTTGGCCATGGCGAGGAGCTTCTCTGCGAACTCGCCCCGGACAGCCTTGCCGGTCTCCGGATTCGCAGGCTCCGTGATCTCCGTGGCACCCGGAGCCGCACCCATCGCCTTCAGGTAGTCCCGTTCAAGGCTCGCCAACGCGAACGAGGCGCCGTCCTCACGGCTCGACCGCCATGCTGTCCACCCGCCATAGCTCGCCGCAGCAAGCAGGATGGAGCCAGCGAGCACGATCACGGCAACGGGGTTTGCACCAATCCAACTGGCGATGCGATCGGCAATGCTCTCGATCTCCTCCAGTGTGGTGTGGGCTGTGGTCTGAGTTCCTCGGGCCAAGACACCCCTCGTGTTGCGGCAAAGCCGCGTGTTTTGTCCTTACGCGGAAGGTACAGGCCGTCGCTAGGCGGGCCGAGTCTAACGCCTCTCGCCCCCGTGAGTCAGCGCGCCCCGCGCCGGGGTGCGTCGGCCGCCTCATCGCGTGCCCGGAGCCGCAGGCGAATGGGTGTCCCGACGAGGTCGAAGCTTTCGCGCAGGCGGTTCTCGAGGAACCGGCGATAGGCGGGTTTTACGGCGGCGGGCTCCGTGCAGAACAGCACGAAGGTGGGAGGTCGAACGGCGGTCTGCGTCCCGTAGAAGAACTTGATCGGGCGTCGCCGGGGTCCGCGCTGCGCCATCGACGGCTCGTGCAGTGCGGTCGTGGTGCGGAGCCAGCGGTTTAGCTCTGACGTCGAGATCCTCCGATCCGCCGCCACGGCGAGCTTCTGAATCACCGAAAAGAGTGCCTCGACGCCCTTCCCGGTACGCGCCGAGAGCGTCAGGACGGGCGCATCGGCCATGAAGCGCAGGCCATGGGCGATCTCCTCCCGCACGCGCTTGCGCTCGTCGAGGGGACGCTCCTCCATCCGGTCCCATTTGTTCGCGAGGACCGCCGCGGCGCAGCCGCACTCGCGCACCAGGCTCGCAACGCGCGCGTCTTGATCCGTGAAGCCTTCACTCGCATCGATCACGATGAGCGCCACATTCGCCCGTTCGATGCTCCGGACCGCCATGAGCGCACTCCCCCGCTCGACCGCCTGCCGGCGCTTGCCAGGACGGCGCAGTCCCGCGGTGTCGACCAGCACATAGACTCGACCGCCTCGTTCGATGCGTGTGTCGATGGCGTCGCGTGTCGTACCCGGCGTATCTGCGACGACAACGCGCGTCGTGCGGGCGAGGCGGTTCACGAGCGAACTCTTCCCCACGTTGGGCCGGCCCACGATGGCCACCCGGATCGCCCCATCCTCGGCCTCGGCCGCGGCCGCTTCAGGCGCCACGGGGAGCGCGGCGACCAGCTCCTCCAGGGCCTCCCATGCGCCCGTCGCGTGTTCGGCAGAGACCGGACGGGTTCGCTCGATCCCGAGGCGGAAGAAGTCCGCAACCCGGTCGGCGTGAAGCGGCCGGTCGACCTTGTTCACGGCGACGGTCACCGGCTTGGAGGTGCGTCGCAGGGCCCGAGCGATGACCTCGTCATCGGGCAGGCAGCCCCCCTTCGCATCGACCACGAAGAGGATGGCATCGGCCTCATCCACCGCCGCCTGTGCCTGCGCCTGAATCGCGGCGGGAAGGCCTGCCTCGGCGTCGGGGTCGAATCCGGCGGTATCCACCACGAGGATCCGCCGGCCGCCGACCTCCACCCCCTCGACAATGCGGTCGCGGGTCACGCCGGGTGTGTCCTCCACCAAGGCGCGTCGACGGCCCGCATACCGATTGAAGAGGCTCGACTTCCCCACGTTCGGCCGACCGACAATGGCAATGATGGGAGGATGGGCGGGGGTCACAACCGACCAAGGTAGGCGGCGGGGGGCGGGCGAGGAAGTGCGGGGCCGCGCTCCGACTCGCAGAAACGGGACCAACCCAGCGTCCCCACAAACGATTGCTTGACAATCGATGCGCGCGCCTCGTACGCTCGCAAGTGGGTCGCCTTGTTGCGGGGGAACGCGGCCGTCACCGACTGCCGTGTCATCCGAGAAGCCCGTTGACGCCCTTCGACAAACGGATCGGTCGAGCGCGTCGACGCGGTGGGTGGTCGACAGAACGGGTCGAGCCGATTCGACCCAGGGGAGGAGTGCCGTGATCTCGCCTGCGCGCCTTGTCGCGAGCCTCGCGCTCGGACTCTCGCTCCTTTGCGTGGCGCCGCGTCCGGCCCATGCCGGGTATGAAACGTTGAAGCGCGCCCTCGGGAATCTCTTCTTCGCGCCGTTCGACCTCATGCTTTCGCCGGTCGTGGCGGGCAAAACCGTCTACACGCACTTGCGCGATGTGGAAGACACCCGCGCCGTCCAAATCGCCTACACCGTGCCCGGTTACTTCTGGATCACCGGAGTGCAGGCCGCGGCGGCAGGGATCCGGGCTGCAACCGGCTGCATCGAGCTTCTACCCGGGATTGGCCTCCTGGCATTCCCCAATACGGAGATGTCGCCGCTCTTCGACCCGGTCGAGAAAGCCGATGCGCTCGTCGACTTTCCGAATCCCGCGGTGAACGTAAAATTCGGGATCGACTATACGTCCCCGCCCTCCTAGGCCCGGCCGAGCTAGCCCCGCAGAAACGCCTCGACCGACTTCACGATGGCGTCTTCGTCGTCGGGATGGAGCGCTAAGGCCTCAGGAACGCGGCGGATCCAGGTCCGCTGGCGGCGCGCGAACTGCCGTGTGTCCCGCTTCATTGCCGCGAGGGCGTTCACAAGCGTGTCGGCGCCATCGACCACCGGGGCCATATGTCGATAGCCGATGGCCTGCATCGAACGCAGTTCGGGTCCGTACCCCATCCCGCGCAGCGCCCGGACCTCGCGCAGAAGGCCGGATTCGATCATGGATTCACAACGCAGGTCGATGCGCCGGTCGAGCTCGTCGCGCCCGGGATCGAGGGCCAAGTGCAGGGCGCGATAGGGCTGGTCCGCAAACCCGTGAGCCCTGCGAATCGCGGAGGCGGCTCCGCCCGCGCGTAGACTGAGTTCGAGGGCACGGATCACGCGCCGCAGATCGTGGGGATGGATTCGCTCGGCCGCTGCGGGGTCGAGCTCCGCAAGGCGCCGGTGTACGCGAAGTGGATCCCCGGCGGCGACGGCTGTGGCGTGCTCCTCTTCGAGCTGAATACGGAGGGCTTGGTCCGCGCCCCCGCCTTCCAAGAGACCCGCGAGAAAGGCGCGGATGTAGAGGCCCGTTCCCCCGGCCAGAAAGACGACTCGCCCGCGCGCGTGGATTCGATCCGCTGCCGCGCGCGCATCCGAACGATAGCGCCCAGCACTGTAGATCTCGCTCGGAAGGACGACATCAATCAGGTGGTGCGGGACACGCGCGCGCTCTTTCACGCTTGGCTTCGCTGTACCGATGTCGAGGTACCGGTACACCTGCATCGAGTCTGCGTTCACGATCTCGCCTTGGAAACGCTCGGCGAGACGGATCGCGCAGGCACTCTTGCCCGAGGCCGTCGGTCCTGTCACGACCACGACGGGCGGCCGCGCATCTTCGTGCTTCATGGGGATATCTCTTGAGAGTGCGCTCCAAGCGTAGCGCCCTCTCCCGTGGTGGGGTCAGCGGCGACCGAAACGCCGCTCAATCTCTGCACGATCGAGGGGCACCGCGACGGGGCGTCCATGAGGACAGGTCGGAGCCCACGGGATGGTATCCAGGGCTTCGGCGAGCGCTTGCTGCTCTTGCGGGCCGAGCAGATCGCCCTTTCTGCGGGCAGAGTGACACGCGAGCGTTGCGCACACGCGATCGAGCTCCGGCAGAAGCCGCACCGTCGCGCTCCCATCGCCGCCGGCGCGCCTGGCCGCACAGAGTTCCTCGGCCAAAGTTCTCACAAGAGGCGCGGGATCCTGGCCCGCCAGCAGCGAGGGGATCGCACGCACCGCGATCGCATCATCCCCGAAAGCCTCGAGCTCAAAGCCCAATGCAAGAAGGGAATCCGCTGCGGCCGAAACCGCAGCCGTCTCGGCCACGCCTACCGAGACCACGAGGGGGGAAAGCAGGGCTTGGCGAGGCACCCCGCCCGCAAGCCAGCTCGCCCGGAGTCGCTCGTAGAGCACCCGCTCGTGGGCGGCGTGCTGATCGATCAGCACCAGGCCGTCCTTGCCCTCGAACACGAGATAGGTGGCAAGGAGCTGACCAATCAGCCGAAGATCAGAAAAGCGCAGCGGTACGGCCACGCTCACCGGCGCGAGCCGCTCGCCGGGGCCCTCTCCCATGAGCTGGGGCCCGGCGACCCGATATTCCTCCGCTGCCCTTTGCGCGTCGGCAAAGATCCAGTCGGTCATCGCCTCGTTCCCGGGTGTCCCCTTCCGCTCCTCCCCGCTCTGCACGACCCGCGGTGGCGGCGCTGAGCCCGCGATCCAGCTGCGCCGTACGATGCCCTCCCGCAGGGTCCGGGTGATCAGCTGGTGGATGCCTCTTGGATCCGAAAACCGCACCTCCCACTTCGCCGGATGCACGTTCACGTCGACCGCGGCGTAAGGGAGCTCGACAAAGACGAGCGCCGAAGGAAACCGGCCGCGCGGGAGAAGGTCGCGATAGACCTCCACCACGGCATGCCGCAAAACGCGATCGCGCACTGCTCGGCGATTCACGAACAAGTGAATGCCGTCGCCGGTTGCGCGGTGCCAATCCGGCCGGGAGGCGAAGGCCAGAACGCGGACCTCCCCTTCCCGCCCTTCCGACGGAACAAGCGCCCCGGCCTCGTCCTCCGACAGGACCGCGGCGATCCGGTCCAAGGGCTCGGCCGTGGCGGGCCAGGTGATTGTGGTCCGGTCGTCCCGGCGAACGTCGAAGTGAATGCTCGGCCAGGCCAGGGCAGCACGCGCCAGCCAGTCGGTCACATGACCCCACTCCGTGGCCGCGGACCTCAGAAATTTCCGTCGGGCGGGGACCTGGGCGAAGAGCTCCGCCACTTCGACCCGCGTGCCAACCGGGCCGCCTGTGACGCGCTCTCGGACGAGCTCCCCTCCCGCCACGAGGACCTCGAAGGCCTCGGGAGCACCCCGCGGGCGGGTCTGAAGGCGCAGCCGGGAAACCGAGGCGATCGCGGGGAGTGCTTCGCCACGGAACCCGAAGCTCCGGATGCCCTGGAGATCCTCGGGGGTGGCGAGCTTGCTCGTCGCATGACGCTGGAGAGCGAGCCGGGCGTCCTCCGGGCTCATGCCGTGCCCGTCGTCGGTTACCGCGATGAGAGCGGTTCCCCCATCGCGCACCTCCACACGCACGCGCGTCGCGCCGGCATCGACGGCGTTTTCGACCAGCTCCTTCACCACGGAGGCCGGTCGTTCCACCACCTCCCCGGCCGCAATCTGGTCGATCAGGGGGTCGGGCAGCAGGCGCACGCGCCGGGTGGCATCCGTGCCAGGCTGCGGTCGGAGCTCGGTTTTGATCTGCCCCCCCTCCTCTCCTTCCGGCTAACATGCGGGTGCCAAGCCGTCAAGGCGCGGGGCCCTGCGGAGGAAAACAGAGCGACTCCCTTCCAGACTCGCAAATTGGTTGACAACTCCCTTGCTTTTCAAATAGTTTTCGGCGGCGGGAGGACCGCGGTGGGGGGGATTTCGCCATGGTCATGGCCGAGCCGATGGGGCAAACCGCTCCGTCTCTAGAAGCAACCGGAGCCGAGCGGCCGGTGGGTCGACGCCGCGAGGACCGGATCGTCGGTGCGAGTCGAGCCACGCAGCGCGTGATCGAGCAGGCCAGCGCTGCGGCCCGGACGGACTTACCGGTTTTGGTGTCGGGACCGTCCGGAGCGGGCAAGGAGTTCGTCGCACGGGCTGTGCACGCCTGGGGAGCGCGCAGCGCTCGTCCCTTCCTGGTGATCGCCTGCGGCTCGATCCCGGAGTCCCTGCAGGCTCGCGAGCTTCTAGGCTGCGTTGCGGGTCGACATCCGGTGATCCCTGAGCTGCACGTCGGTCTGCTCGAGCGCGCTGCGGACGGCACGGTGCTGCTCGACGAAATCGAGTTGCTTCGCGGAGATCTCCGTTCCTCGCTGCTCGCAGCTCTTTCGCAAGGGAGTTTTCGACCGGAGGGCAGCCTTCAGGGGGTGCCCTTGCAAGCCCGAATCATCGCCACGACCGAGCGCGCGGGCCTCTCTCCTTTCGCCGATCTCCCGCATCACACGATTGCCCTTGTTCCGCTGGTCGAGCGCCGCGAGGACATCCTCCCATTGGCCGCGCATTTCCTTGCGGCGAGCGCTGCGGAGTCCGGCAGCAAGCCCGTTGGATTCACGAGCGACGCGCGGGATCTCCTCATGTCCGAGAGTTGGCCGGGGAACGTGCGCGAGCTGCGCGCCCGGATCCATCAGGCCCTGCGCTTGGCGGCCGGGGGCGCGATGACCGCCGAGGCGCTGTTGCTCGCGACCGACGATCGGGAGATTCCGTCCTTCAAGGATGCCAAGCGCGCTTTCGAGACCCGTTACGTGATCAGCCTCCTGCGCCGCTGCGGGGGCAACATCAGCCGCGCGGCGCGCTTGGCGCGCAAGGACCGCAAGGACTTCTACGACGTGATTCGACGGACAGGGATCGATCCAGCGAACTTTCGGTCCTGAACATTCGGCGGCTCGCGGGCGCGCCGCCGCCCGATATCCTCACGGATATGGCGTCCATCCGCGCGGCCGTGATCCAGATGACCTCGACCGATGACGTGACGGCGAACCTCGCCGGCGCCCGGTCGCTCCTCGCCGAGGCCGCATCTCTCGGCGCCCAGGTTGCTGGCTTGCCTGAGAACTTCGCCTACCTGCGTCGCGAGGGCAGCGCGATCCCCTGTGCACAGACACTGGACGGTGAGATCGTGAGCGTGCTGCGAGAGGCAGCGCGGGGACATCGCATGTGGATCATCGGAGGAAGCTTTCCCGAGCGAATCGCCGACGACGGGCGGGTGTGGAATACGAGCGTCCTGCTCTCGGACACCGGCGAGATTGTCGCTGTGTACCGGAAAATTCATCTCTTCGACGTGGACCTGCGCGAGGCAGGCGGTGCCCGCTATGCCGAGTCTGCGGCCATCGCGCCGGGTAAGGAGATCGTTCTCGCGCAAACGCCGTTCGGACCTCTTGGGCTTTCGATCTGTTACGACCTGCGTTTTCCCGAGCTCTATCGGGAGCTCGCCTCACGGGGCGCAAGGTGGCTCGCGATTCCCAGCGCCTTTACACCCCACACAGGCAAGGATCACTGGGAGGTCCTGCTTCGCGCCCGTGCGATCGAAAACCAGGCGTTCGTGCTCGCTCCTGCACAGTGTGGCCGCCACAACGAGGCGCGCTCCAGCTACGGCCGCTCGCTCATCATCGACCCGTGGGGCTTGGTCCTCGCACAGGCTGCCGACCGTCCGGGCGTGGCGGTCGCCGAGTGCAGCCTGGAGGACCAGGATCGCGTCCGGATGTCCCTGCCCGCCCTGCTCCACCGCCGGCTCTGAACCCCCGCGGCAGGGGTGCGCCTTACTCAAGCGCAACTCCACGGCCGCCGATACCGCCGTGGCGATGTCAGAACCCCGCGGGCACAGCACGCCTTCCGAGACCCCTATCACCGCGTCGAAGGGTCCGCGGGCCACGCTTGTGATCCGCAATGGCGGCTTCGAGGGCATGACCTACGACCTCGGTGGTGAAGAAACCCTGATCGGCCGAAACCCGACGACGGACATCACCCTGCTCGACGAA
>DAIOWK010000148.1:0-8222 GCA_036758525.1 Myxococcota bacterium | reverse complement strand
CGATCGGCCTGCGCCCTGCGACGAGCTCCGTGGCCCGGCCGGCCACGGGCCCATCGGCAAGCCCGAGCACGCGATCCACCGGAAGCCCGAGGCGCCCCGCGTCGGCGGGCCGCTCCCCTACGACGAGCAGGTGCTGCGGCTGCGGCAGCTCGTCGCCGCTCAGCTCAAAAAGCGCCTCGCGACTAATCACGGGAAGCGCATCCCCATGGTGATTGACGACCCCGGCCACCTGTCGGGGAAGGGTCGGGATGCATGCCGTCTGGGTCACCTCGGCCACTTCGAGCACGTCGGCAATGGGAAGCGCATAGGCTGCCGAGCCGATCTCGAAGGTGAGCAAGCGCTGCCCCGAGCCGTCTCCAGTCGCAATCTGTGCCACGGCCTTCAAGCCAGCGCCTCCCCTGCGAAGCCGTCGTCCGGATCGGTCGTCTGGAAGCGCTGCAGCACGCCGCGAAGCGCCTCGGCGAGAGCAGCGAGCTCGCGGGAAGAGGCCACCATGTCGGCGGTGGCCGACGACTGCACCGTGGCCACGCCGGAAACCTCCTCGACTGCACTCGCGTTCTCGGTCGCCACTTTGGAGATCTCGGAGACCGAGGAGACCATGCGCTCGGCGTCGCGGGCCTGTCCGTCGGCCTCTTGGAAGATCTCTTCGGCGCGGGTTGCGGCTTCGGACACGGCACCGCGGATCTGCTCGAGCGAGAGCGCGATCGTGTTCACGTCCTCGCGACCTTCGCTGATCACCTGGCTCGACTGACGCATCTCATCGGCGACGCCGTGGGTATCGGACTGGATCTGGTGGATCAGCTTCGAGATATCGTCGGCGCTCCTTCCGGCGCTCTCCGCAAGCTTGCGAATCTCGTCGGCCACGACGGCGAATCCCCGGCCCGCCTCCCCCGCACGTGCGGCCTCGATCGAGGCGTTCAAGGACAGGAGGTTCGTGCGGTGGGCGACGCTCGTGATCATCTCGATGATTTGGTGCACGTGACGCGTCTTCGCTTCCAGCCGGAAGACCATCTCTCCGGCCTGCTCTACGCGTTCGAAGACTGTGCGCATCTTCTCGAGCGCGAGCCGGGACACATCGACACCCGCGTTCGCTTTCTGGTTGGCCTCGGCGGAGAACCCGAAGGCCTCGCGAGCCCGGGAGGCTGTGAGCTCGATCGCCGCGGCGATGTCTTGAATGAGCGGCGCAGCTCCCCCGAGCAGCTCTTGCTGATGGGCCACGCCCTCGGCGACATTCGCGAGCGTCGTGGAGATCCGGCCGTTGCCGACCGAGAGATCCTGCGCGGAGCGCGAGACGTCGCCGGCCGCTGCGGTCACCTGGTCGGCGGTCCGCTGCACGTGGCCCACGAGCTCGCGCAGGCTGGAGAGCATCCGGTGCACGCTTCGGGCAAGGTCGTGGGTTTCGTCGTCGAAACGGCCGGGGCCAGACACCGTGACGCGCGCCGTCAGGTCGCCCTGGCTGATCCGCTCGGTGGTTCGGCGCAGCGTCTGAAAATTGCGGGCGATGGTGCGGGAGAGGACGAAACCGAGACCGCCGCCCACACCCAAGGCGACAAATGGGGTGACCCAGGGCTCGACCGCGTAGCCAAACCGGGCGACGAGCTCGGGGAAAAACCCCGCCACCCCGGCCACCAGCAGGGAGCCGAGAACGAATTTGTACGTGAGCGACAGGCGCACTCAGGGCCTATCGGCGCACCCCGGCGGTGGCTTGACGCCGGAGCGCGCAGAAGTCTCGTCACTGCGGGCCCTTAGAAGTGCTCGAAGCCCTGGAACGAAGCCCTCGCCGAGAGCGCTTTCGGGCCGCCGCTAAACCGCAGGCCAGGGCGCCGGGTAATGCGCCCGATCTGCGTCACCGTGATGCCCAGGCGGCGGCGGAGAGCGCTGGGCTTCGGACCCCCAGCGCGCAGGGTGAAAAGGAGCTCGTAGTCCTCACCCGCAGTGAGCGCGGTGCGCAGGGGTGGAAGACCGAGGCGCTGGCAGGCCCGGGCAAACCCCGCCGCCGTGGGAATCGAACCGACCTCGAGTTCCGCCCCGACGCCCGACGCCCGGAGCAGGTGACCGAGGTCGGCTAGCAGGCCGTCGGAGAGATCGATGCACGCGCCCCGGGCGGCCAGCCCCGCGAGAGAAAAGCCCGCCCGCAGGCGCAGGGGCGGGAGGTGAGAGAGCCTGCGCCCGCGCCGTTCCGAGCGCGCGAGGGCGAGCCCCGCGGCACCAAGCTCACCGGTCACGAAGATGCCATCGCCGGGCCGTGCGGCACTCCGGGAGAGCAGGCGACCGGGGGCGGCACTGCCCAGCACGCCGATCGTGAGCGATGTGACACGGGCTCGCGTCACATTCCCGCCGACGAGCGGACAGCCCGCGCGCAGCGCCACCTCGCCAAGGCCTCGGGCGATTCCCAACACACGCGAGAGTTGGAGGGAGGGAGGCGCAGCCAGGGCCACGGTGCAGCCGAGCGGGCGGGCTCCCATCGCCGAGAGGTCCGACAGCGCGACCAAGAGCGCGCGCTGTCCCACGATCCGCGGGCTCTGGGTACGCCAGCGGAAATGAACCCCTTCCACGAGTGCGTCGGTCGAAACGAGGACGTCGTGCCCCCGTGGCGGTCGCAGCACGGCCGCATCATCGCCGGTGCCGAGCACCACGGAGCGCCTCGCGGAGCCCACCCCGCCGACGCGCGCGACCACATCGGTGATCCGCTCAATCAGGCCGAACTCTCCGACATCGCGCAGTCGCACACGCGCCAGGGTACGCGCTTAGCGCGACGAGATCACCGTTTGCGCCTCAGGCGGAGTTTGGACAAGGGGGCGACCAGGGGAAGCGGTTGCCCGGGTGGGCATCTGTTCGAGTGCGGCCTCCAGCACTTCGTCCATGTGGTCGACGGGAATGAAGGTGATGCGGCGCTTCAGCTCCCGCGGGATCTCGCCCAGGTCGGGCAGATTCTTGCGGGGCAGGATCACCCGGCAGATGCCCGCGCGGAGCGCTGCCAGCGCCTTCTCGCGAACCCCCCCTACCGGCAGAACGCGCCCCCGCAGCGTGACCTCCCCGGTCATGGCGCTGTCTGACCGCACCGGGATGCGCGTCGCGAGGGAGACGATCGCGGTCGCAATCGTGATGCCCGCCGAGGGTCCGTCCTTCGGGATCGCGCCCGCCGGCACGTGGACGTGTACCTCGCGTCGCGCGAGGAGTGTTTCGTCGAGCCCGAGCTCGCCGAGTCGCCAGCGGGCGTAGGTAAGGGCCGCCACCCCGGATTCCTTCATCACGTCGCCCAGCTGGCCGGTGAGCACAAGACCCCGCCCGCGTGTCATCGCCGCCTCAAGCCGCAGCACGTCGCCACCGGCCTCGGTCCAGGCCAACCCATTCACCACTCCCACTTCGCCGGCGTGCGGCGCGTCCTCCGCGGAGAAAAGAGGGGCACCGAGGTAGCTCGCGAGGCTGCGCGGGCCGAGCAACGCGGGGGAGCTATCACCTTCGGCGGCGCGCCGGGCGAGCTTGCGACAGACCGCCGCGATCTGTCGCTCGAGGTTGCGCACCCCCGCTTCGCGCGTATAGCCTGTCACGATCTGGTGGATCGCCGCCGAGCTCCAGCGGATCCGATCGCTGGGTAGCCCGCATTCCTCGGTCTGGCGCGGGATGAGATAGGTGCGCGCAATCTCGAGCTTCTCTTCGGGCGTATAGCCGGAGAGGCGGATCACCTCCATGCGATCGCGCAGCGGACTCGGAATCGGATCGAGCACGTTCGCGGTCGCGATGAAGAAGGTCCGCGACAAATCGAAGGGCACGTTCAGGTAGTGGTCGCTGAAGCGCGCGTTCTGCTCGGGATCCAGCACCTCGAGCAGCGCCGACGCGGGGTCGCCCCGGAAGTCCGCGCCGAGCTTGTCGATCTCGTCGAGCATGAAGACGGGGTTGTTCGTGCCGGCCTGCTTTAACCCCTGCAGGATGCGGCCCGGCAGCGCCCCCACATAGGTGCGCCGGTGGCCGCGGATTTCCGCCTCGTCGCGCATCCCCCCGAGCGAGACCCGCACGAACTCGCGCCCCATGGCCCGAGCGATGGACCGGCCGAGCGACGTCTTGCCGACGCCGGGCGGGCCGACAAAGCACAGGATCGGTCCGCGCGAGTCGCGCCTTAGCTTGCGCACGCCAAGGTGTTCGAGGATGCGGTCCTTGATCCCCTGCAGATGCGCATGATCGGCGTCCAGGATGTCGCGGGCACCGGCGAGGTCGAGCTCATCGGGGGAGGAGCGCGACCATGGCAGATCCACGAGCCAATCGAGGTAGCCCCGGACCACTTGGGCCTCCGGCCCGTCAGGGTGCATGCGCTCGAGCCGCCGCAGCTGGCGTGTGGCCTCTGCGAGCGCCTCGGTGGGAAGTACGGCTTCCTCGAGCTTGGCGCGGTATTCCTCGACCTCGCTCGTGCGGGAGTCCGTCTCGCCCAGCTCCGCTTGGATCGCGCGCAGCTGTTCGCGCAAGATGTGCTCGCGTTGGCTGCGCGACATCTCCTCCTTGGCCTGGGACTGGATCTCTGCCTGGACGGCCGTCACCTCGAGCTCGCGACGCAAGAACGCGTCAACCCGGCTCAGTCGGGCGAGCGGATCACGGGTCTCCAGCACTTCTTGCGACTCGGAGAGTCTAAGACGCAGGTGCGATGCCACGAGATCCGCCAGCCGGCCAGGGTCCGAGACGGTGGAGGTGACGGAGAGGACCTCGGGGGGGAGATTCTTGAGCGGCAAGAGCTCCTCGACGCGCGCGCGCACCGCCCGCATCAAAGCCTCCGTTTCGACGCTCCACTCGGGCTCTTGGTCCGGCGCGAACACCCGCACCCGGGCCCGCAGGGTCGGGTCCTGTTCGACGAAGCCCTCGATTTCGGCTTTTGCCAGCCCCTGCACGAGCACCTTCACCCGGCCATCGGGCAAGCGCAGGGTACGCATCACCATGGCGACCGTTCCCACGCGGTGGAGCTCGTCGGGGGTCGGCTCTTCCACGTCGGGATCGCGCTGCGCTACGAGCAGGACCAGCCGATCGCCCGCCAGGGCGTCGTCCACGGCGGCCACGGACGACTCCCGCCCCACGAACAGCGGCAGCACCATGTACGGGAACACGACGTATTCGCGCAGCGGAAGCAGCGGGAGTTCTTCCGGAACCTCGAACTTCGGGAGCGCAGCGTCCATGGCCTTTAGATCGACGCCGCAGCAAGGCGACTTAAGCGGCAGCTAGGGCCCTTGCAGGGACACAAAACGCCCCCCCTGCACACCGAGCAGCGAGGCCCGCTTCTCCGCGTTGCCGTCGGAACGAATCGTGGTGGTGCCGGCGACACCGGGTGTCTCATGGACACGCAGTAGCCCTGCGCGCAGCGATTCGCGGTCGCTCGCGCCGCGCGAGAGCTCGGCGAGTGTGAGGTTCGCGGCGTCGAAGGCCTGCGCGGCAAAGACGTCGGGCGCGGCGTGTATGCTCTCCTGGTACTGCCGCACGAACTCCTGCACGAGCGGTGAGGAACTCCCTGCATCGAAGGGCGAGGCCAGGACGGCGCCCTCCACCTGCGGCCCTGCCATCTTGAGCAGATCGGGACTCTGCCAGCCGTGCGAGCCCAGGAGCCGAAGCGGCTGCAGGTGATTGAATGCGAGCTGTGGCGCGATGATGATGACCTTCTCATGCGAATCGGGAACAAAGAGCGCGTCAAAGGGCATGGCGGGGGCCTCGTCGGTAGGAAGCTTCCCTGCGGCCAGGGTCCGCATCACACCCGAGAAATCGGTCGTGCCCGGCTGGTAGGCGGCGACACCCGTCACGGTTGCACCTCGCGCGTGGACAGCATCCTCAAACACGTCTCGCATGCCGCGCCCGTAGGTATCGTCGGGATGGAGGACGGCAAAGCGCTTAAGACCGAGCTCGTGGACGGCGTACTCCGCGAGGGCGGTTGCCTCGTCCCGGGGTGCCACTCCGACCCGGAAGACGTGCGTGCGCTGCGCAATGACCGAATCGTGAGCGGTCAAGGTGAGCAGTGGCAGAGCCGCCGCCTCGGCTTGCGCCGCGGCAGCCTCCGCCTCGGCAGCGCCTAGGGGACCGAGCACCGCCAGCACCGTGGGATCGGCTGCCAGCTCTTGCACCGCGAGGGCCGCACCCGGGCCACGGCTTCCCGAATCCCGTACGAGGATCCGTACGCCTCCCTCGTTCCCGCCCCGAAAAATGCCGGCCGCAAGCAGGATGCCCTGGAGGCTCTCCTCACCGTAGTGGGCGAGCTGGCCGCTCAACGGGAGTACCACGCCAATCGTGCCCACGGCACCCGCCCCTGGCGAGGGCGCTTCAGCCTCCGTCTTCGCGCCGGGAGGCGTAGCGGGCCCGGACTCCCCACTCCCAGAGGGTGTCAGCGCTGCGGATTCCTCCAGGGCGTGGGTCCGGCGCTCGAGCTCCGCAAGGCGCGGGGCCTCGTCCGCAGAAAGGGGCAGGCGCGAAGCCTGGGCGAGAGCGAGCAGTGCCGCCCCCGCGTCGCGGCGCTGGAGGGCCAGTTCCGCTTGGCGCAGGCGCAGCCGGGCCGCGGGCACACGATCGCCGAGCTTCTCGGCCGCACGATCGAGCGTCGCCGGATCGAGCTCAGCCGTAAGCTCATCGATCTCGACGTCCACAAGCGCAACCCCATCCGCGTCTGGCTGTGCGGAACGCAGCTGACCCAGCCAAACGAGTTGGGCGGAGTGGTCTCCGGCATCACCCGCAAGTGTTGCGTGCAGACGCAGCGCTTCACGGCGGTCGGAGGGCGAGAGGTTTCGGAGCACGATCGCATCGGCTGTCGCCCGCGCCGACGCGGTGTGGCCGCGTCCACGCTCGAGCTGGGCAAGCCGCAGCCGCGCCGCATCGAAGTCGGCGCTCCGAGGCCAGCGCACGATGAAGGCCTGGAGTTTCGCCGTAGCCTCGACCGGGTCACGGTCCGCCAAAGCGCGCGCGGCCTCGTACTCACGGTGCGCCTGCGCCACATCGCTAGGGGACTCGGCCGCCCCGTGGTCTGAAGGCTTTGGCGGCGGCTTGCGCGCGCAGCCCGAGGCAAGGGCCAGCCCGATCCCCAGGAGGAGCGCCGCGGGCAAGGCGCGCCGGCGCGACATCATGGAACTAGCCAAACAAGTCCCGCAGCTTGTCCATGAAGCTCTTCGCCGCCGGCGAGACATCGGTGCCGATCTCGTCCGCGAGTTGCTCCACGAGTTGGCGCTGCCGATCGGTGAGCTTGGTGGGAACTTCAACGAAGATGCGCACGAGCTGGTCCCCCCGTGCGCTCTGGCGCAGGGTGGGCAGTCCCTTGCCCCGCAGGCGCAGCACCGTACCACTCTGTGTGCCTTCGGGGATCCGCATGGTGACCTTCCCTTCGAGCGTCGGCACTTCGATCTCGGAGCCAAGCGCCGCCTTCACAAAGGGAACCGGCACTTCACAGTGTAGATCCGGGCCGTCCCGCACGAACAGCGGATGCGGCTTGATGGAGATCACCACATAAAGGTCCCCGGGCGGTCCGCCGGCCACCCCGGCCTCGCCTTCTCCCGAGAGCCGCAAACGGGCGCCTTCGTCGACCCCAGCGGGAATGCGCACGCTGATGCTCTGCTGGCCCTCGATCCGTCCGGCACCCCGGCAGTCGGGGCAGCGCTCCCGCACCACCTCGCCTTCGCCCCCGCAGGCATCACACGGGCGGCTGATCCGAAAAAAACCCTGTTGGAACACCACCTGCCCGGTGCCCCGGCAGCGTGTGCAGCGTTCCGGCTGGGTGCCCGGTCGCAGCCCCGTGCCTTCACAGGTCTGGCACGGGCGCATCTTCGGAATGGAAAGCTTCGCTTCGAAGCTGCTGACGAGCTGGGCCACCTCGACCTCGAGGTTGTAACGGAGGTCGGCCCCGCGCTGACCGCGGCCCCGCCGTCTCCCCCCTCCCCCGCGCCCGCCGAAAAGGTCGCCAAACAGATCGTTGAACAGGTCGGTAAAGCCGCCGAGATCGCCGAAGTCGGCGGCGCCGGTTGCCCCTACACCCTCGAAGCCAAACCGGTCATAGGCCCGCCGTTTGTCGGAATCGGACAATACCGCGTAGGCCTCCGAGGCCTCCTTGAAACGCTCCTCGGCCTGCGGATTGTCGGGGTTTCGATCGGGGTGGTACTGGAGCGCGAGGCGGCGGTACGCCTTCTTCAGCTCCGCTTCGTCAGCGTCCCTTCGGACACCCAGGACTTCGTAGTAGTCGCGCTTGGCCAAGGCGTTGGGCCTCGGAGGGAAGA
>DAIOWK010000147.1:0-8228 GCA_036758525.1 Myxococcota bacterium | reverse complement strand
CAGTGTCTGCGCGGAGAAGCGGGTGCGCGAGCTCGATCTGGCCACTCTCGGTCGCGAGCATCCTTGGAAGACGTGGCTCCATCGGTCCGAGATCCACGCCGTGGACTTGCGCCTTGAGCTTCGCGAGGGAGAGCCCGGGGGCATCTTCCCGGAAGCGGTCTCCCCAAGGTCCGGCGCGCAGCATGAGGTCGATCATGCGGTCGGGGCCGAGGGACGCACCGAGCTTGGTGCGCGCTTCGTCGAGGGAGACCTCTGGACATGCGGTCTGCGGCGTCCCCACCGTGGCACCCAGCAGGTGGCCGAGAACGAGGTCGTCCAGCGCCTGGGCCGTGGTGCCGCTCATCCCCGCGGCGAGCTCCAGCAGGATCTCCCATTGATGCTTCGAACCAGTCGGCGGCTCAAAGATGGCGGGCGACCATTTCGTGTGGTTGCGGACCGAGAGGCCGTGGAAGAGGAGGTCGTAGTTTGAGTGTTCGAGCGGACCCGTGGGCGGTAGGACGAGATCGGCAAAGCGCGTCGTCTCGTTCAAGTAGAAGTCGATGGAGACCATGAACTCGAGGGAGGAAAGCGCCTTGGCAAGGCGCGCGCCGTTGGGTGTAGAGAGCACGGGATTGCCGGCAACGGTGACCAGGGCACGTACCCGCTCGGCGTCGGTTGCCGAATCGATGTCCTCGGCCAGCGCCGCGACCGGAAGCTCTCCCGCGAATTCAGGCAGCGCGCGTACACGAGAGCGCCAACGCGCGTACGGGACGCGGCCCCGTCGGCGGGGGCGCTCGTCTGCGGGACTGGTGGCCGGGCGTGGCCACAGGACGCCCCCCACCCGGTCGAGATTGCCGGTGAGCGTGTTCACGACGTCCACGAGCCAGCTCGCCAGGGTGCCGAACTCTTGGGTGCAGGTACCGATTCGCCCATAGCAAGCGGCGCGCGGCGCGCGAGCGAAGGTGCGTGCGAGAAGGCGCACGTCCTCCGCTGCAATTCCTGTGATCGGCGCCACGGCCTCGGGCGAGAAATCCACGGCCAAGGCGCGAACGTCGTCGACGCCCCGCGTAAAGTCGGCCAGACGGCCGAGAGCCACCAGCTTCTCGGCGAAGAGCACGTGCACCAGCGCGAAGAGAAAGAAAGCGTCCGCGCCCGGCCGGATGAAGAGGTGCTGGTCCGCGATGCGGGCGGTTTCGCTGCGCCGCGGATCCACCACCACGAGCGTGCCTCCACGCGCACGCAGCTGCGCGAGACGCCGCGGCATGTCGGGCGCCGTCATCAGGCTCCCGTTTGAGACCAGTGGATTTGCACCCAAGACGAGCAGGAAATCGGTCCTGTCGACGTCAGGAATCGGGAACGCGGCCGGGGAGCCGAACAAGAGGCAAGAACTCATCGCCTTGGGCAGCTGATCGACGCTCGTCGCGGAGAAGCGCCAACGTGTTCCGAGGGCGCGTTGGAAGGCGGGCAGATAAAGCGCAGAGCCCACGTCATGCGCGTTGGGATTGCCGAGATAGGTGGCGATCGCGTCCGCACCGTTCGCATCGCGGATCGAACGCAGCCGCTGCGTCGCGAGTGCAAACGCTTCTTCCCATCCGATCTCGCGCCAGCTTGATCCATCCCGGCGCAGCGGCTGGCAAAGGCGATCAGGGTCCTCGTGCAGCCCCTTTAACCCATACGCCTTCGGGCAGAGATAGCCTTGGCTAAAGGAATCGGCCTCGTCACCCCGGACCGTGACCACACGCTTTGCGCCACGGTCCACCTCGACGGAGATTCCGCACTTGGCTTCGCACAACGGGCAGGTGCGGTGCACGAGCTCGTGAGATTCAGGCTGAGGACGCTTCGTCATCCGGCACCTCCGCGATCGATTGTACCACCGCAGCCCTGGGTCCTCCCTTTGGACAGACTCTCGTGACCGCATCACTTCGGGCGGAGAGGGGTGTGGTTGCCGCTTTGGGGACCGTCGAGCGCCGCATCGCTTGCAACGCCGCGCTGCGTCGCGCCACTCCCTGCGCCCTGGATCCTTCGGCGCCCACTCGGTCCCGGTGGCAGGAAGAGCCAGAGCTGCGCGATCCCGAGATCTGTCTCGTCGACCTTGCCATCTCCGTCGAGATCGTAGTTGGCATTGTACACATGGCGTTGCCACGCGAGTGCGATCCGCTCGATGTCGCCCGCGGCCTCCGGCGGAAGAACTCGCCCCCACGACGTCGTGACGATGCCGTCCTTGTCCACGTCGGGATCGCACAGGTTGCCAATGCCATCGCTATCCGTATCGCGCTGATCTGGATTCGGGATCTCGATGCAGTTGTCTTCGGCATCGGGTATGCCATCTCCGTCGAGATCGGTGGGGTGTCTGGTCGACGGCTCCACCACGGTCATGAGGGGATCGCCCACGTAGACGTTCATCCAACCGAGATAGGGAGTGCTGCGGTAGTAGGCCTCTCCCGCTGGGACACCTTCCACGTAACGCCGGAACAGGATGTAGGGACGTACGCAGCCGGAGAGCACGGGTTCGGCGACATACCCTGCAGCGCCCGAGACGCCGATATGGACGAGGTCGGCGATCAGAGATTGCCCATAGGCGTCGGGTCTCGGGGGTGCGAAGGTTCGGGCGTTCGTGCTGACGAGGTCCACGGAGATGGCTCGCGGTACGAAGGAACCGGGAAACAGGGCACCCTTGATCTTGCCGTAGTACGGCGGGCCAGGATTCGCGAGGTCGTTGCTTCCCCACGACACGTAGCCCGCGATGTCCTTGGCGTTCGAAACGAACTCCTTGGTGACGTCGTGGCGAACTTCGCGACCGAGGCTGTGCAGGACCGCCGCGGTAGGGTCCAGGAGGATGCGGTTGCCAGAAGAGAGGGCGCCGGTCTTTGCGGGGTCCTCATCGATCAGGAAGATCCCCGCCGGGCCCCGTGCCTGTGCCCGGTCGATCAGCGCCTTCACGTCGGTGGGGAGCCCGGTCTTTGGATCGAGCTCTTGTGCGTAGCCGTCGAGGCGTGCGACCAGATAGCGCAGCGCAGCCTGCGGGTGCGCCGCGCGGAAGACCGCGAAATCCTGCTCCGAGTCGTAGTAGGGATTGATCATGCCCACGACGCCCGGGCTCGCGTCTTTGCCTGAGAAGAGAATCGCGAGCTCGGCGTCCACGGACGCTTCCGTGGAATCTCGCCGGTAGGTCGCAAGGGGTGGGGTTGCCGCGCCCCTCACGCGAAGGGGAAGTCCCTTGGCGAGCACGATGATACGGATCTTTTCCTTGAGGCCACGGCTCTCGAGGAAAGCGGCCACGGGGGCGTAGATCGAAGCCTCGAAGGCAGCGCGGTCGGTCGTCTCGAACTCGGCGCTCGCAAAGTTGGCGTGCGGCGGGCCGTAGCGGAGCGCGAGGACGTTGGATTCGGGGACCGCGCGAGCCTTGCGATAGTACTCGCCGATCGCGACGGAGGGCGACCAGTTCGCGTTCACCACGATCAGCACTTCCGGGTGGGCGTCCGTCGGGGCCGCCTTTGCAGCACCTTTCTGCCCGAAGGGTATGGGCTGCGCGAGGAGCGCGGCGGCAAGGACGAGCACGCGCGGAGCGGAGCGCGCGTGAAGCCTCCCGCTCACCGCACAGCGCTCGGGCGGGATGCGCTGTCAAGCGGGAGCGGGACGACATGGGGCGGTCGGACTGCGGGCACGCGGGTGGAAGGATCCGCCCGGTCGGCGGGGAGGCGCGCGAAGGAGAAGGAGCTGCCAAACACACGAGTGGAACGCGAACGCGCGGCGATGCGGCGCGGAGCGGAGCAGGGATCCACGCGCGGAACATAGCCTTCGGCGTTCGAGCAGGTACACTCGCGGCCCATGGCACATCAGTTCGTTTTCACGTTGCAAGACCTTCGAAAGGTCGTGCCCCCCGACCGCGTGATTCTCGACAGCATCACGCTCGCGTTCCTGCCGGCCGCGAAGATCGGAGTGCTCGGTCCGAACGGTGCGGGCAAGAGCTCGCTGCTGCGCATCATGGCGGGCGTCGATCGGGACTACCTCGGTGAAGCGCGCGCGGCGGAGGGTATCCGGATCGGCTTTCTTCCCCAGGAGCCGCAGCTCGACGCCACAAAGACGGTACTCGGGAACGTCGAGGAGGGCGTCGCGGACACACGGGGGCTCTTGCATCGATTCGAAGAGGTCTCCGCCCGATTCGCCGAGGAGCTCTCGGAAGACGAGATGAACCAGCTGCTCGAAGAGCAGGCGAAGCTTCAGGACGCGATCGATTCGGCCAACGCGTGGGAACTCGACCGCACGCTCGAGGTGGCGATGGATGCCCTGCGGCTCCCGCCGCCGGACGCGGCGGTGGCGAAGCTCTCGGGTGGCGAGCGCCGCCGGGTCGCGCTTTGCCGGCTTCTGCTCCAGAAGCCCGACGTGCTCTTGCTTGACGAACCCACCAACCACCTCGATGCGGAGTCCGTCGCATGGCTCGAGCACTTTCTGCAACAGTATCCGGGCACGGTCGTCGCCATCACCCACGACCGCTACTTCCTCGACAACGCTGCGGGCTGGATCCTCGAGCTCGATCGGGGCCGCGGCATCCCCTGGGAAGGCAACTACAGCTCCTGGCTTGACCAGAAAAGAGCCAGGCTCGCGGTCGAGGAGAAGCAGGCGTCCGCCCGGCAGCGTACGCTCGAGCGCGAGTTGGAATGGGTGCGCATGTCGCCCCGCGCACGCCAGGCGAAGAGCAAAGCCCGGATTCAGGCCTTCGAGAAGCTCGTCGCCGAAGAGGCGCAGCGGCTTCCCGAGCAGGTGGAGATCAATATCCCGCCGGGTCCTCGCCTCGGCGATGTGGTGATCGTGGCCGAGCACCTGAAGAAGGGCTACGGCGACCGATTGCTGATCGACGATCTTTCCTTCTCCCTGCCTCCGGGTGGCATCGTCGGCGTGATCGGCGCGAACGGCGCCGGCAAGACGACGTTGTTCCGAATGATTCTGGGCGAAGAGAAGCCCGACGGCGGGTTGCTCCGACTGGGCGAAACCGTGAAGCTCTCGTATGTCGACCAAACACGGGACGCGCTCGATCCGAAGGGCACGGTGTACGACGTCATCAGTGGAGGTGAAGATCGGATCAAGCTACGCGGTCGCGAGATCATGTCGCGCGCCTACGTCGCGAGCTTTGGCTTCAAGGGTCCCGACCAACAGAAGCTTCTCGGGAACCTCTCGGGGGGAGAACGCAATCGGGTTCACCTGGCGAAGCTGCTGAGAAGTGGTGGCAATGTGCTGCTGCTCGACGAGCCGACGAATGACCTCGATGTGGACACGCTACGCGCGCTCGAGGACGCGCTGCTCGAGTTCGCGGGGTGTGTGGTCGTGATCTCCCACGACCGTTGGTTCCTCGACCGGATCGCCACCCATATCCTGGCCTTCGAAGGCGATAGCCACGCGGAGTGGTTCGAAGGCAACTACCAGGAATACGAGGCCGACCGGCACAAGCGCTTGGGCGCGGAAGCAGATCAGCCGCACCGCATTCGGTTCAAGAAGCTCGAACGCTAAGCACGCGCCACGACGCCGAATGAATGGCGGGCAAGGAGCGCTGCCTCAGGCGATGGGAGAGGGCGCCCTCCCGCGGCCCTCGAGACCGAGGCTTTCTCCGCGAGCTGCGGCAGCGCCGGGCGTCCCCTCATCCAGGCCGCCCCAGGATCCGCGCGAGCAGCGCCAGCGCCTGCCCCGAGTCTTCACCGCGCGGATCGAACACGACCTCGCCTCGGGGTGGACGGGGGCCCCAGCGTACGTGGTTCGGCTTGCGAAAAAGCGCAATCGTGGGCGCACCGGCGGCGATTGCGAGGTGCATGGGCCCGGAGTCCGGCGTCACGACGGCAGCGCAGCCGGCGACGAGTGCTGCCACCTCACGCAGGCCGAGACCGTGTACGTAGACGGCCTCGCCAAGTGTGTTCCGAATGGCAGCGAGGCTCGGCTCCTCCTCGGGTCCAAGCACCACCAGGACGGGAAGTCCCCACGCACGCACGCGCGCTGCAATGGCGGCGAGACTGGCGAGGCTCCAGCTCTTGCCCTTGTGACCGCGCGCGCCGACAAAAATTGCAATGGGCTGCGCCGTACCGCAGCGTTCGCGAAGGAAGGCCGCAGCGCGCTCCCGCTCGTCCGATGCAAAGACGAGGCAGCGTTCGCCGGCCGCTTCGATGCCAAGCGCCTGCACGAACGCAAGCATTTGGTCCACCTTGTGGGGTTGTCGGTCCGCTTTGAGAGCCGTGGTGAAGAAGAAGTTGCGACCGCTCCCGGCAGCTCCCACGCGCTCGGGTGCCCCTGAGAGGCGGGCGAGCAGGGCACCGAGGGAGGTGGACGCTCCGCCCAGGTGGATCGCCACGTCGTAACGTGCGCGGCGCAGGCGTCGCACGAGTCTCAGCAGGCGGTGGGGCAAAAAGAGATCGCGTCGCTCGACGCCGATCACCTCGTGCAGCCCGAAACCCCGAAGGAAGGCGGGCGCCGAAGGACCCCCAAGAAAGTCCATCGTCTCACCGCTTACGCTCTCGGTCAGGGCTCGCACCGCAGGCGTCGCCAGGAGGGTGTTGCCGAGGCGGAAATTCACGAGCACGACGAGGATCCGGCGTGCGCTCTTGATGTCAGGGAGGGGGGCGTCGCCGCGCGGCGCCAGCACGAACAGCACCCGAAGCACGATCCTGCGCAGCCGCCGACGGATCCGGCGCAAGAGCTGCTGACGCGTACTTCGTTCAGCCATGGCGTCTGCACTCTAGAGGATCCCGGCGACCGCGTCGGGCGGAGCGGCAGCGCCGGACCTGACGGCCGCCGCGGCCAGGGGTAACGTCGCGCACGGGAGGGAAGGCATGGCGATCTTTGACGATGTGGTCGTGCAGATGACGGAAGCGATGAAGGCGAAGGATGCACCTCGCCTCGCTGCACTCCGCGGCATCCGGGCAGCGTTCCTGAATGAAACGAAGAAGGACAACTCCAAATCGCTCGCGGATGAGATCTGCACGAGCCTCCTGCGCCGCCTCGAAAAGCAGCGCAACGAGAGCATCGAAGCCTTTGAAGCCGCGGGCCGCCCCGACCGCGCGGCGGAGGAGCGCGCCGAACTCGCCGTGATCCACGAGTTCCTGCCTCGTCTTGCGGACCACGCCAAGACGCAGGCCTGGGTCGCCGAGGCGATCGCGGCAACCCACGCCGCCAATCCGGGCGATGTGGGCCGCGTCATGGCCGCGCTGATGAAGGCCCACAAGGGCGAGGTCGACGGCAACCTCGCCAGGAAGATTGCATCCGAGCTTCTCGGCGCCTGATCCGGTGCGCCTCCCGTGGCCACGTCGAGCCCAGAAGGGCGCGTTCCTTCCCGACGCGTACCGGGAGTCGGATCGTGGCGAGCCGAGCGAGGAAGCCGGCCTTGAGGAGGTTTGTCCGGGGCGCGCCTATTCGAGAGAGCGCCCGAACGGAAGGAGCGAGAGAGGCACGAGTTTGATGTGTTGAATCGCAAAGGGGATCCCGATGATGGTAAGCGCGAGAAATCCTGCGTGGAGCAGGTGGGAAGTTGCGATTTCCCATCCGAACAGGACGATCCACAGGATGTTGAACACGATGCGCAGGGGGCTGTTCGCATCGGGGCGTTCGACGATCTCCTTACCGAAGGGAGCGAACGTGCAAACGCCGAGCTTGACTGCTTGGACCCCGAAGGGGATGCCCACGATCGTCAGACACAGCAGAAGGCCACCGAGGATGTATCCCATCCCGGACAGAAAGCCTCCGAAGATCAGCCAGAGAATATTTCCGACGAGCCTCATCGGTCCTCCTGGGCGTCATTCTCGTGTAGCATGGGCATCGAATTAGGACAGCAAGGAGCGAGAGGTGGGCACAAAAGTCGGCGCTCTATGGGTGGGCCGGGTTCTCATGGCCGCCCTCTTTCTTTACGCGGGAAGCTCGAAACTGCGCGCGCTTCCCGAGACAGTGGCCGTTTTCGAGAAGATTGGTGGACCAAGCTTCATGTATTTCATAGGCGCATGCGAGGTCGCCGGAGGCGTCGGCATCCTGGTGCCGTGGACCGCCGGCCTGGCCGCGCTTTGCCTTACGCTCCTCATGGTGGGCGCTGCCCTCTCCCATGTCTTCGTGCTCGGCGTCGCGAAGATCTCGATGGCCCTGATCGCGCTCGGCGTATGCTCCTGGTTGGCCTATGAGCTGCGCGCCACGCTGCCGTGGGCGCACCGGAAGGCCTAGAGCCCCGCTAGCAGCGTGCTGAAAAACGCTGCCCGCCTGCTGCAATCGCATGATACAAGGCA
>DAIOWK010000146.1:0-8239 GCA_036758525.1 Myxococcota bacterium | reverse complement strand
CCCGGCGCCGGAAGAAGCAGCTCCGCTTTCCAGTGTGGCAGGCGGCGCCTCCCCGCTGTTCGACCCGGAGCAGCACGGCATCACCGTCGCAATCAATCCGCAACTCGCGCACGAGCTGGGTGTTTCCGCTCTCCTCACCCTTGTGCCACAGGCCCCGGTTCCGGCTCCAGTAGAACGCCTCGCCCGTCTCGAGGGTCTTGCGAAGCGACTCCGGATTCATGTGGGCCACCATCAGGATCTCGCCGGAGGACGCGTCCTGAGCGATCGCCGTGACAAGGCCATTGCCCTTCGCGAAGTCGATGGAATCGAGCAGTTCCATGGGGAATTCGAGGCTACCGAGCACCGAGAGCGGCCGCCAGACGCGCGCGCAGAAGGGCGAGCTCCTCAAACGCAGGGCCACGCGTGTAGAGGGAGTCGCGGGTGCTGTCACGCCCCGCCTCCGCCCTCGTACGGTCGAGAATGCCGCGCCGTACGAACACATCGATGGCGTTGGCGAAGGTCACCGGGTTCGCTGCTTCGCGCCTCGATACCTCGCCCAAAAGCTGCGCCCGCTCGAACTGCTCCTGGACGCGGAGCGAGATGCGGCGGCCCGTCACGACCTCGTCCGCGGCCAGCACGGCGTCCATCGCGGCGTAGTACACCTCGAGCATGCCCCGGGTCTGCTCGGCGAGGAAGCGCAGGTAGGGAGCCCCTTTCTCGGCGACTTCGAGCCGCTCCCCCCGCCTGGCGATCACGCCCTTGCGTTCGAAGTAGTCGGCGAACGCCTCGAGGTGCGCGGCCATGAGCTCCCCGCGCGGTACGAAGAACTCCTGGTAGAAGAGCTCCAGCCAGAAACCGAGGTCCTCGCGCAGCTCGGACGCGGCGGTCCCGGCCAGGAGGCGGCGCGCCATAAAGCTGGGGGTCACCAGGAAGTGAAGGATTCCGTTGCGGTAGAAGTCGAGGGCGCGGCGTCGCGCCTCCTCGAAATACAGCAGCTCGCCCCGAGGATCTTGCGCCGTGCGGATCAGATCGGCGCGCAACAAGAATGCCGTCGACTCCCGGAAATCGTCCCGGTCGCGCTCCAGTGCGGGCGTGAGCCGCACGTCCTGCAGCCGCAAAAGCTCGATGATCTCCTGCATGCGGGCCACCAGCTCGTGTCGGAACAGGCCGCGCGCAGGCGTACCCAAGAGCGCGCTTGCCGCCACAGAAGTGGCGTTCGCAACCGTTGCCCAATTGATACGCTCGACAATCCGGTTGCCGAGGCCTTCGATGAAGCGGCGCTTCGCGATCTCCAGCTCAGGCGTCTCGGCCGCTGCGAACAGCGCCCGGTCGGGACCCATCGCCTCGGCGAGAGAGATCGGCTCGCCAAAATTCAGAAAGACACTGCCGAAGCGCCGCCGCAGGTACTTGCGCGCGCGCAGCAGGCCGAGCGTACTTTCGTTGACCTTCTCGCCACCCTCGAGCTCGTCGACCATCGCGCCCTCTTCGACCAAGCGCTCGTAGTTGATGGCGATCGGCACAAAGAAGAGGTCTCGTCGGCTACCCGCCAGGAAGGCTTCCACGTCCCAGGAGAGCATGCCGAGGCGGGGCACCAATGTCTTGCCGGTGCGCGAGCGACCACCCTCGATGAAGAACTCCTGGGTGAAACCCTCCTTCACCAGATACGCGATGTAGCGGCGAAACACCTCCTTGTAGAGCGGATCGTCGAACGAGCGCCGGAGAAAGAACGCGCCTGCGCGGCGAAAAAGGAAGCCAAAGGGACCAAAACCCATGTTCTCGCGCGCCGCGATGTGGGGGGGCACGAGGTGGTTCCTGTAGAAGAGCCACGAAAGAATCAGGAAATCGAAGTAGGAGCGATGGCTCGGCACGAGGACGAGGGGATGGCGCTTCGCGTACTCGGCGACTTTTTCGAGGCCATTCACCTCAATGGACGCGAAAAGTCGCTTGAAGATGGAGTTCACCGCCACGTTGAGCAGGGCGAGAAAAGTCGAGTTCATGTGAGCGGCGATCTCTCGGAAATCCTTTTCCGCCTCTCTCCACGCCGCCTCGATCCCGATCCCACGCTCGCGCGCGACCGCCTCCACCGCGGAGCGCACATGCGCGTCGCCAAGCACGCTCTCCTGGATCTTGTGGGGCGGCCGGAGCGTCGGGCCCTCGACCACCTTTTCCTCGCGGTACAGGAAGATGAGCAAAGAGCGGCGCACCTTGCGGGTGATCGCGGTCTCGCCTTCCTGCCGGCGCTCATCGATGAAAGCGCGCAGATCGATCGGCTCGCCCACCTTCACGAAGAGTCCGCGGTAGGTGGTGAGGAAGCCGACCACCTTCGCCACGTCCGAGGGGCGTGTCGGTCCGCCGTACGCCAGGTTCAAGAAGCGGCGCTCGGAGCGCGGTCCCTTGCGCCAGAAGAGCGCCAAGGGAACCAGGAACGTTGGCCGCTCGGCGCTCCACACGGCCCGAACCACCTCCTCGAGATTGTCGAGCTCCTGCTTGCCGACCTCCAAGGCGTGGCGTCGGCCTCGCAGCCATGACGTGAGCCGCGCCGTGCGGAGAAACAAGAATTGGGACTCGCCGGCGAGCACGAGCTGGCGGGCGTGCTCGCGCTCGGCGCCCCCGCCGTCCCTTCCGCGACCCTCGCGCAAAACGCCACGCAGCCGGCGCAGGCCGAGACGGATCGCCTCAAGCACCGGTCGGTAGTAATAGAAACGCACACCGTTTGCGAAGCCGGAAAGGCGCAATCCCTCGCGCAGGAAGAGGACATTGAACAGGAAGTAATCGAGGCGGCTTGCGTAGCGCATCACGTACACCACGGAACCGCGGGATTCGAGCTCTCGCAGCCTTCCCACCGTGTCGTCGTCGAGGTCAAAGTGACCGAAGAAGCGCTTTTCAAACCAGCGGAAGAAGAGGTTGAAGCGAGGCGTCATCGCCGAGAACGGATCGGCGAGGGAAGAGATCCTGGTGGCGACGCGATGCGGGGCGAGCGGCCGCTCCGACATGATGGGCCGAGGTGTACCACGCGGGTGGGGGGCGAGCAATGTCGCCCGCCCCACCTGCGCGCAGCCTCAGGCGAGGATCTTGTCGATGCTTTGTGCGATCTCCCGCGGCGTCCAGAGACCGCCATTCTCCTTCTTCGTCGCACCCTCGCCGCGCACCATCTTCATCTCCGCGATCGTTCCACCACCGACGAAGAACGTGCGGCCTGTCAGGTCCTTCGCGAGCTCGCTGGCGAGGAAGACGACGAGCGGGGACACGAGCTTCGGGTCCATTCGCGCCTTGGTCTCCTCCGTCTGGAAGAAGGGCAGATCCTCGGTCAGGCGTGTGTGTGCGACCGGCGCCAGCACGAATACCCGGATGTTGCTCTTCTTGCCCTCGAGGGCGAGACACCGCGAGAAGCCCCAAATCCCGGCCTTCGCTGCACCGTAATTGCACTGCCCGAAATTCCCCTCAAGCCCCGAGGTCGAAGAGGTGTTGATGATGACGCCACCCTCACCGCGCTCGCGCATGTGGTTGAAGATCGGCTGGGTGACACAGAAGGTCCCCTTGAGGTGAACCGCGTTCACGATATCCCACTGCTCCTCTTCCATCTTCGAGAGGGTCTTGTCGCGCAGAATTCCGGCGTTGTTGACGAGGATGTCGACCTTGCCGAACGCGGCAAGCGCGCTTTTCAGGATATTCTGCCCCCCCGCGATGGTCGCCACGCTGTCGTAGTTCGCGGCGGCTTCACCGCCCGCGGCACGGATCTCCTCGGCCACATGGTCGGCCATGCGCTGGCTCCCCACGCCCGATCCGTCCCGCGTGCCGCCCAAGTCGTTGATCAGAAGCTTCGCGCCCTCGGCGGCCAAGGCGAGCGCATGCTCACGTCCGATGCCACCGCCCGCGCCCGTCACGATCGCAACCTTTCCGTCGAGCAAGCCCATGGGGGTTCTCCTCTCTGTGGAGGGCGCATCCTAGCCGACGCCTGATTCGCGGATCAACCCGGTTAGGCGAAGAGGATGGTGCGCAGGTTCGCGAAGGGCCGAAAGCCGAGCTTCGCGTAGAGGTTCCCTCCCGCCTCGTTCCCCTCGACCACCGAAAGCTGCACGTGTTCGGCACTCGCGTCGAATGCGGCGCGGCAGAGCGACGACACTCCCGCCGATGCAAAGCCGCTGCGGCGTGCCGCCGGCCAGGTATACACGCCCTGGAGAAGCCAACCTTCCGGGCGACGCACGTCGGCATAGCCGACGAACACGATGGCACCCGATTGTTCGATCACATGGGCGCGCCCCAACCGGCCACGCACCCAGCGGCGAAAGCCCTCCGGATCCCCGTCGAATGGGTCGGGGCGCTGCTCCTCGCGCAGGCTGGCGCGTGCCGCCTCGACCAGGGCGTCGAGGTCGTTGGTGGACGCTTCGCGCAACCGCGCCCCCGCCGGCGGATCCACAAGACGTGCGTCGGCGACTCGCAATGCGTACGCGCGCTCGACGCGGTCCACCAGCGCATGACGACCGCGCAGCTCGAGCCTGCGCCAGAGCATGCCGGCGCTCTCGAGCGAGCTTTTCATGAGCCCGCTCTCCACACCCGCAAGCACCGCGGTCAGCCCCTCGAGCACGGCCGGCGGCAGCTGCGCAGCCAGCACAAGACAGGGCCGCATGGCAGCCACGCCGAGCAAGGTGCGGCGGCGCCAAGCCCCCCAGAGCTCTGCCCCGGCTTCCCCGGGCGTGGGCGGCGAGCCGAGGCTCTGCACGAGGTCGAGAAGGAAAAGGTTGCTCTGAGCGTCCTCCGCCAAAAAACGCCTCGCGGCCTCGCGGTCCGCGGGCCCGAGCATCCGAGCCTTCACTGCGCCGAGCACATCCGGCGCCTCACGCGATCACCACCAGGACCGCGCCTTCTTCGACGCTCGCCCCCTCCTGCACCCGGATCTCGCTCACCCGGCCCCCACACGGGGCCTCGACCGGAATCTCCATCTTCATGGACTCAAGGATGATCAGCACGTCGCCCTCTTGCACCGCGTCGCCCACGACTTTCTCGATCTTCCAAACGCTGCCTGTGATCTGCGCCTCGACCTCGGTCGCCATGGCCTCTCCCTCCTTTGCGCGCTCAGCGGGCGCGCTGGCGCTGCATGAGCGCGCCGAGGTAGCTGATGGTGATCTCTCCGCGCTGAAATGCCGGATCGTCCAGCACCATTTCATGCACGGAGAGGTTGGTTTTGAGCCCTTCGATGGTCGTGGCGCCCACGGCAGCGCGTGCCTTCGCGATGCACTGCGTCCGGTCACGCGCATGGACGATCATCTTCGCGAGCAGGGGGTCGTAAAACGGTGTGACCTTCGTGCCCTCGACCACTCCCGCGTCGACGCGTACGTCGGTCGCCTCCGGCCAGCGTAGCTTGCGGATCGTGCCGGGAGAGGGCAGGAAGTTCTTGGCCGGATCCTCCGCGTAAATGCGCAGTTCGATCGCGTGGCCACTCTGGCGCAGGTCGGATTGCGTGAACGCAAGCGACTCCCCGGCCGCGAGGCGAAGCTGAAGCTCAACCAGGTCGATGCCCGTCGTCATTTCGGTGACGGGGTGCTCGACCTGAAGCCGAGTATTCATCTCCATGAAGAAGAACTCTCGGTCCGGGCCGAGCAAGAATTCCACCGTGCCAACGTTGTGGTAGCCGATGGCGCGGGCGGCCTGCACAGCCGCTCGCCCGAGCTCCTGCCGGAGCGCCTCGTCGACCGCGGAACTCGGTGCCTCCTCTAGCACTTTCTGATGTCGGCGCTGCACCGAACACTCGCGCTCAAACAAATGCATCGTCGCGCCTCGGCGGTCTGCCACGATCTGGATCTCGATGTGCCGGGCCCCATGAACGAGGCGCTCGAGATACACCGCTCCGTCCCCGAACGCTCCCCGCGCACGCGCCACCGCGCTCGAAAACCCTTTGCGCAGGTCCGCCTCCGTCTCACAGGGAACCATGCCGATCCCGCCGCCTCCGGCGGAGGCCTTGATCATGACGGGCCAACCGAGGCTGCGCGCCGCCGCCAGGGCGGCCTCCTCGTCCGCGACCACCGGGCTCCCCGGGACGACCGGCACGCCCGCGTCCCGCATGAGGAGGCGTGCCTTCGCCTTGTCACCCATCTGTGCGATGGCGTCGGGCGAGGGACCGATCCAGGTCGCGCCCGCGGCGCCCACGGCGCGCGCGAACGCCGCGTTCTCCGAGAGGAAGCCGTAGCCGGGGTGGACCGCGTCTGCCCCGCTCGCACGAAGTGCGCCCAGGAGCGCCTCCAGCTTGAGATAGGACTCGCGGGCGGGCGGCGGCCCGATTGCGTACGCGAGGTCGGCCTCGCGTACATGCGGGGCGTCGGCGTCTGCCTCCGAGTGCACCGCCACGGTCTCGATCTCAAGCGCCCGGCAGGCGCGAATCACGCGTCGCGCGATTTCCCCCCGGTTGGCAATCAGCACCCGACGGAACACGCGTCGCGGTTTAGCACGCCCCGCCAATCGCCTCCAAGCCGATTTCGAGACGGCGCCTTGGCCCTCCTGCCCTGCCTTCCGTATGCTCGGCGCCTCCGGAGGAACCGATGCTCGAGACTGTGAGCCGGGGCTTTAGCGCCGCGCGTGAACATCTGCGCGGCGTTCGTGCACTCACAGACGAAAACATCGACCAAGCATTGCGCGATGTTCGGGCCTCGCTGCTCGAGGCCGACGTCGACTTCACGGTCGTCAAGGGATTCCTTGAGCGCGTAAGGGCCCGCGCCCTCGGCGAGAAGGTCGAGACACGGGTTCGCGACGCTGCCGGCCGCGAGCTCCGCGCGACGCCGGGCCAGCATTTCGTCGCGATCTGTGAGCAGGAGCTCACAGAACTGATGGGACCCGTTGACCCGAGCCTCGCGAGGAGCGCTGGCGGCGTTGTCTCGGTGTTGCTCCTGGGTCTCCAGGGAATGGGCAAGACCACCGTCGCAGCCAAACTCGCGCGCCTGCTTGAGCGCGAGGGCCGGCGCCCCCTGCTCGTGGCCGCAGACGTGTACCGCCCGGCGGCAGTCCTCCAGCTGCAGCAGCTTGGCACGCAGATCAATGTACCGGTGCACGTGGGGGCACCGGGCGAGGACCCGCCCGCGATCTGCGCCGCGGCCGCGACCCGCGCCCGCGCCGAGGGTTTCGACGCGATCGTTTACGACACCGCAGGCCGCCTGGCGATCGACGAAGAGCTCATGCGGGAGCTCGAGCAGATCGAGGCGGTCACGAAGCCCGCCAACCGCCTCCTGGTCTGCGACGCACTCATGGGACGCGACGCCGTCCAGGTCGCCCAGGCCTTCAGCGAACGGCTGCGACTGGATGGTCTGATCCTCACCAAGTTCGACGGCGACGCGCGGGGAGGCGCTGCCCTGGCGGTCAAAGCAGTGACCGGTGTTCCCATCAAGTTTCTGGGCACCGGCGAGACCCTCGACCGGCTCGAGCCCTTCCGGCCGGAGGGCATCGCCTCGCGCATTCTCGGGATGGGCGATGTCGTGGGGCTGGTCCGCGACTTCGAGGCCGTGGTCGACCAACAAGAGGCGGAAGCCGCGGCCGAGCGAATGCTGCGGGGCCGCTTCTCCATGCAGGATCTGCTGGATCAGTTGAAGACGATCCAGCGGATGGGTCCACTGCGCGAGATCTTCGGAAAGCTTCCGGGCCTTGGGTCGTTCGCCAACCAACTCGATGAACGCGAACTCGTGAGAGTAGAGGCGATGATTCGCTCGATGACGCCCCGCGAGCGCGCTGAGCCGGAGACGATCCAGAAGAGTCGTGCCGCACGCATCGCACGCGGCAGCGGCCGGCGCAGCAAGGAGGTGATCGAGCTCGTCCAGCGCTTCAAGCAAATGCGCGAGATGATGGGCGCGCTCGGCGCAGGCGGCGGACTCCTCTCCCGGATCCCCGGATTGGGCCGCCTGGCAGGGGCAGCCATGCCCGCGGGCTTCGATCCGCAAGCCCTGCTGTCTGGGGCGCGGGGCGGCGCACCGGCCGCCGCCGCAGGGGGTGCCGCTCGGCGGGACGATGGCAAGCGACGTGCGCAACAGAAGCGCAAGAGAAAGCAGGCTCGCAAGGACCGCAGGAAGGGTCGCCGACGCTAGAAATCGTCGCGCCCACTCCATACAATGGGCATCGTTCGCTCGCGCGTGGGGGGCGCGCGGGCGTCGCTCGGAGCAGCGCCCGGTATTGCGCTTTCAGCGAATGCCGAAAACGCTTCGATGCCGTCGTCATCATTAGGTTCGGCCCACGAGTTGCCGATGTAGGAACCGCGATGCGCCGTCTTTTTGCCGCGATCGCT
>DAIOWK010000145.1:0-8256 GCA_036758525.1 Myxococcota bacterium | reverse complement strand
GGACTAGCGGAGAATCGAACGTGGAACTGATCCTCACGGAAGACCAGGAGCTGCTGGCGAAGACCGCTGCGGACTTCGTGTCGGAGCACTCCCCGGTGTCGCGCGTCCGAAAGCTGCGCGACACCAAGGACCCTGTCGGATTTTCGCGAGAGCTGTGGAAGCAGATGGCAGAGCTTGGGTGGCTTGGCATCCCGTTCCCCGAGTCGGTGGGTGGAGCGGGGATGGGGTTTGCCGAGCTCGCCGTCGTCCTCGAGGCACTCGGCCGCACACTCGCTCCCGAACCTTTCCTCTCGACCGTCCTGCTGGGGGGCCAAGTCCTAGAGCTCGGCGGCAGCGAAGCCCAGCAAAAGGAGTGGCTCTCGCCGCTTGTGAACGGCGATTGCATCCTCACCGCTGCATACCAGGAGCCGCGGAGCCGCTATGAGCTGCACCGGGTGGCGACTCGCGCAGAAAGGAGTGGTGATGGCTGGCGCCTCTCGGGCGAGAAGGTTCAGGTGCTCGATGGCCACGTGGCCGACGGCCTGGTCGTCGTGGCGCGCACCTCGGGTGGTGAGCGCGAAGCTCAGGGCATCACGCTCTTCTTGGTTCGGAAAGGAACGCCCGGTCTCGAGATCACCCGGCAATGGCGGGTCGACTCCCGCAACGCAGCGCTGGTCAAGCTGTCCCGTGTGGCAGTGGGGCCTTCGGATGTGATCGGAAAGGTCGACGAGGGGGGAGAGCTCTTCGAGAAGGTGGTGGACCGTGCGATCGTGGGGCTTTCTTCGGAGATGCTGGGCTCCATGGAGGAGGCCGCCGCAAGCACCTTCAAGTACCTGAAAACGCGCGTTCAGTTTGGTGTTCCGATCGGTTCGTTCCAGGCGCTAAAGCACCGCGCTGCGCGCATGTATATCGAACTCGAGCTCTCGCGTTCGGCCGTGATGGCCGCGGCTCGCGCTGTCGACGAGGACCATCCCGAGCTCCCGAAGCTCGCTTCGCTCGTTAAGGCGCGCTGCTCCGATGCCGGCATTCTCATCGCCAACGAGGCGGTCCAGATGCACGGTGGCGTGGGGATGACAGACGAGTACGACGTCGGCTTCTACCTAAAGCGCGCGCGCGTGGCAGAAATCATGTTCGGCGACGCCTCTCACCACCGGGAGCGTTGGGCGCGGCTGTCCGGCTACTAGGCGCCGCCAACCTTAGGCGGAACGGATGAATCCCACCGAGCGTTTGCTGCGCGCCTGCCGCGGGGAGCCCGTCGACCGTCCCCCGGTTTGGCTCATGCGCCAGGCCGGGCGATACCTGCCCGAGTACCGTCGCGCACGGGAAGGCGTTCCATTTCTCGAAATGTGCCGCCGCGTCGACAAGGCGCTCGAAGTTTCGCTCCAGCCACTCCATCTCCTCGGTGTCGAGGCCGTGATCTTCTTCTCCGACATCTTTGTGCCGGTGACGGGGCTCGGGGTCGAGGTCGATTTCGAGCCCGGTCCGGTGGTGCGCGACCCCATCCGCTCGCTCGACCAGGTGGCGGCCCTGGCCACGCCCGACCCGCGGGAATCGGTGCCCTACGTGATGGAGACTCTCCGCCTGCTGCGCCGTGAGCTCGAGGGAGAAAAGGTGCCCCTCCTCGGTTTTGCGGGGGCGCCTTTCACGCTCGCGGCCTATCTCGTCGAGGGAAGAGGCTCGAAGGACTTCGCGACGCTAAAGCGCATGATGTATTGCGCTCCGGAGGTCTTGCGCGCGCTGCTCGCGCGGCTCACCGAGATGACCGTGGCCTATCTGAACGCTCAAATCGAGGCAGGTGCGCAGGTGGTGCAGCTCTTTGATACCTGGGCGGGCCTGCTTTCTCCCGCTGACTACGCACAGTGGGTGCAGCCCTGTCACCGCGAGATTGCCTCCAAAGTGGAGCGCGCACGCGCCCCGCTCATCCTCTACGTGAACAACGGCGCCCACGTGTTCGACGCGATGTTGGCGTCGGGAGCGGATGTACTGTCCCTTGACTGGCGGGTGGACATGGCCGCCGCCGCACGGCGCGCCGGCACGCGGGCAAGTCTCCAGGGCAACCTCGACCCCTGCGCCTTGGCCGCGCCCGTGGAGTGGATTGCAGACCTCATGCGCGAGATCGCCGCCGCCGCCGCTCCAGCGCGAGGTCACGTGCTGAACCTAGGTCATGGCGTTTTGCCAGAAACTCCGGTCGCAGGCGTGCGAGCCTTCGTGGAGGCTGCGAAGGCGCTCCCGAGCCGCGGGCCGTCGTGAGTCGCGGAGACATCGGACTCGATCCCCCGCACGCCCGAGCGATCCCCGCACGCTACGCAGAACCGAAGTTCCGCAGCGATCCCACGGCACCGGTCTGGACGGAGGCTTACGGGGGCGCGCCATTCGCGACGATCGGCGGACATCTCCCGACGCGCGGGGATCTCCGAGAGCGCTGGATCATCGAGCCGATCCGCGTGCGACACCTCGCGATACGCTGGGACGCCGATCTCGGTGGCCGTAAGCGGCTCGGAACGCCGCTTTTTCGCAAGGCGGTCTAAGGGCGTGCCGGAGGTCGAAGTCGAGACCGCGGTGGTCGGAGCGGGCGCGGCTGGACTCGCCGCCGCGCTCGAGCTCCGGCGCGCGGGTGTCGAGGTCGTGCTCCTCGAAGCGGGTGGCCGCCCGGGTGGCGTGATGCAAACCGAGGAGATCCGTGGCCACCGCGTCGAGCGCGGACCGAATACCTGCCTCGTGAGGGCACCTGCTCTCGCCTTTCTTCAGGCTCAGGGCTTCGAGAGGGAGCTTGTTGCGGCGTCGCCGGCGCGTCGACTGCGCTTTGTGTTTCACGAGG
The DNA here is from genome assembly GCA_036758525.1 of Myxococcota bacterium. Lineage (GTDB taxonomy): Bacteria > Myxococcota_A > UBA9160 > UBA9160 > UBA9160 > UBA9160. The sequence goes on along the minus strand of DAIOWK010000145.1, from coordinate 5,459 downwards.
GCCGACTTGAACCGGTGCCGATGGGTCCACTCGGATTCGTCCGTTCCCCGCTGCTCACGACCCGTGGGAAGCTTCGTCTCCTCGCGGAGCCCTGGGTGCAGCGGGGCGATGCAGGGACCGAGTCCGCGCAAGACTTCATCGCGCGGCGATTCGGGCCCGAAGTCGCCGAGAAACTCCTCGCGCCTGCGCTGACAGGTATCTACGCCGGCGACGAGCGAGAGCTGGGTGCGCGAGCCGTGCTTGGCTTTGCGACCGAGCTCGAGCGCACCCACGGAAGCGTGACGCGCGGCGTGCTGGCACGGGCACTCCGGCGGGGCGCAGGGCCCGGGGGCCTGCGCGGAACCTTCTCCACCCGGGAGGGCTTCGGGGGCCTCGCGGCGCGGCTTGGGCGAGTTCTGGGAGAGGGTCTCCTGCTCGGCGTCCGCGCCACTGGCCTCTCGCTGGACGGGAGCGCCCTGCGCCTTGAGCTTGCGGGCGGGCCTTCACCTCTTTTGCGTGCTCGCGCCGTCGTGTTGGCGCTTCCCGCCGCGGAAACGGCCGCGCTGCTTCGCAGACTCGCCCCCGCCGCGGCGGAGACGGCGGCAAAGGTGTCGTACGCTCCCGTCGTGAGCGTCTCGGTCTCCGTTCGGCCCCGCGAGGTGCGGGAGCCCATCGAAGGCTTCGGCTTTCTCGTGCCCCGCACGTCCGGGCTCAAGCTCCTCGGTTGCCTTTTCATGAGCAGCCTCTTTCCCGACCGGGCGCCTCAGGGACGCGCTCTGCTCACGTGTTTGCTCGGAGGGGTGCGCTGGCCCGAGGCGGTGAACGAGCCGGAGGACGTGCTTGTTTCACGTCTTGAAAAAGACCTCGAGGCTACGCTCGGGCTGCGCGGCGGTTTCGACCTGCTGGCGCTCTCGCGCTGGCCCCGTGCCGTCGCGCAGCCGAGCCGGCGTCACGAGGAGCGGGTAGCCGATGTACGCAGGGAGACCGCACGCGTGAAGGGGCTCGCCGTGGCCGGGGGCTGGCTCGATGGGGTCTCGATCGCAGACACACTTTCGAGTGGAGTACGGGCAGCCCGCGCGATCGCGGCGGACCTTCCGCGATGAAACATGCCGGACCGCGCGCCTTTGCCATTCTCGAGGCGTTGCTCGGCCAGATCCGGCGCCTTCCCGGCATCGTCGAGAAGAAGCCGGGGGTGTTCTATCGAGGGGGGAGAGCGTTTCTCCACTTCCACGAAGATCCGGCGGGTCTATTTGCCGATCTCAAGACCGGGGAAGAGTTCGAGCGCTTCGCGCTCAACAGCGCCGGCGAGCGAAATGCCCTCGTACGGGCCGCGCGTGAGGCGCTCGCGGACGCTGTTCCGAGGAGACGATCCTAGCGTTCGTGGACGCGCACCATCTGCGCAAGCGCTCTCACCCAGGCCGGGTCGGCGTTTAACGACGGCACGAGAAGGAGCTCCTCGCCGCCGACGGCCTTCCACTGCTCGTGCGCGCGGATCCCGATCTCCTCGACCGTCTCGAGGCAGTCCGCCACGAACGATGGACAGACGACGGCGAGGCGGCGAATGCCCCGCCTGCGGAGCTCGGGTAACACCTGGTCGGTATAGGGACGGATCCAGGGCGCTCGCCCGAGGCGGGATTGGAACGCCATCGAATGGGCGTCCGCTGCGAGCCCGAGCGCGCTGGCCAGGGCGCGCGTCGTCGCGGCGCACTGCGCTCGATAACAGGCACGGTTCGCAGGTTTGATGGCATCGCAGCAGCTGGTGGTCGCGAGGCAATGCCGCCCGGTAGGATCGCTCTTCCGAAGATGGCGCTCGGGCAAGCCGTGGAAGGAGAAGAGCACATAGTCCGGGCGGAACTCGCTGAGCCGGGGCTCGATGACTCCCTTCCAGGCGCTCGTGAAGCCCGGATGGTCGAAGAACTCAGGCGCTACGTCGAGCACGGGCACATTCCACATCGCGCCTGTCAGCTCGAAGACTCTCGCGAGTGCAGAGCCCCTCGATGAGGCCGCGCCCTGGGGGAAGAGCGGGAAGACGATGATCTTGCCCACGTCGGCGGCGAGGAGGTTCTCCATGGCTGCCACAATCCCCGGCGTTCCATAACGCATGGCGAGCTCCACTTCGAAGCCGCTACCGAGCTCTTTCGAGAGAGCGGAGCACAGGGCGCGGCTGTGGACGAGAAGCGGCGAACCCTCGGCCATCCACACCGACGCGTATTGTGCAGCCGAGCGATGGGGACGCAGACGCAGGATCCAAAGGTGGAGCAAGAGCCAGCGCGCCGGCGCAGGCAGATCGAGGACCCGGGGGTCGGAGAGGAACTCAGCCAGATAGCGGCGGACGTCGGGAACGCTCGGCGAGGTGGGAGTGCCGAGATTGAGCAGGAGGACACCCGTTGCGCGGGTAGCGCGGATCACCGCGCGAGGCTAGCCGACGCGCGCTTCACAGCCAGGCGTAGGCATTGCGCAGCGCCGCCTTGCCTCCTGCCTCGAGGATCTCGCCGTGTGCCACCGTTACACGCTCAAAGTCCCAGCCGAGGATGCGATCTAAGGATTTGCGCGCGGCGTCATGATCACGGATCAGAAGGCGCACGAAGCGCGTGGGTCCGAATCGGTTGCGCACGTCGAGAAGACGCTGCCAAACGGCGGTCCGGAGGTTCGGCGCCGAGTGGAAATTCATTGCGAGATCGGTCAGCACGAGTGTGCGGCTTGGCACGTGGAGGAGGACGATCTCGTTGATCCACGAAGCACCGCGGAAGAGTTCTATTCCCACGCAGCTCCGCCAGGTCTCGGGAGGGTCTCCTTCGAGGACGCCATCGAAGGGGATCTTGGGCCGCTTCTCCCGAAGGCCCGGCGCAGCGAGGAGGCTCGCGGCGGGGTATGCCGCCTTCCAGGGCGTCACGAAGAAGTGGTGCACCTTGCTTGGCGCCAGGACAAAACGCACGGAGCCGAGGCCATCGAGGGCACGGCGGGTGTCAGCGTCGCATGGCACGGGGGAATGAAGCAGGAGGCCACCGTCTGGGAGCTGGATCACGGTCATCCGCGCTCCGATCTCGATTCCGCCGAGGCGCAGCGGACGATCCGCCACCCAGATCCCATCGTCCAGACGTCGTAGGGCGCTTATCAAAGGGGAACGCCGAGGGCCGAGAGGTCGCGGCGCAGCCGATCGACATCGATCGCGCCGACAGCCTTGTCGCCCTTGCAGGCGAGCCGCGCTGCCCCCGCGGCGGCCTGGCCCTCGAGCATACACGGGCCGATCACCCGCACCGACGCGAACGCGTCCGGCTCAGCCGAAACGCAGCGGCCCGCGACCACGAGGTTGTCGAGGCCTCGCGCCACGAGGCAGCGATAGGGGATCGTGTACCACGTACCGGCCTCGAGGAACTCCCACTCCGTTTCGCCTCCAGCCACATGGCGCTCGATCGGCCAGGCGGCCCGGCCGACGCCATCCTCGAACTTTCGGGCGCCGAGGACGTCGTCGCGCGAGAGCGCGTACTCTCCTTCGACTCGGCGCGTCTCGCGGATGCCGAGGCGCGGGGCGCTGTCGGAGACAAATGCCTTCGAAAAGCCCGGCATGTACCGGCACAGGAAGTCTGCGAGGCGCGCGGCCTGTACGCGGCCTTCCATCTCCCCGTAACTGATCTCGAAGTCATCGGACCCATCGACTGGACGTCCTTCGAGATCGACCCGGCTCATGGCCACAAGCACCTCGCCCGGGCGCAGCGTCGGGATCAGGTTTCCGCCGCGCCGTGGAAGGCGCTCACGCTCAAAATGCTCACCGATCAGTGCGGGCAGCTTCGAGAGCGCGGGCAATGCTTGGTCCATCTGGACGTTCTGCATGGTGAACATCATGGACGGGTACTGGATCGCGTCGCCCTTCAAGGTTCGGATGCGGGCCAGACGGGCGAGCTCCGCGTCGCCTGTCGCATCGACATAGACGCGCGCGCGAAGCGCCGTGCGGCCCCCACGCCCGTGGACGGCGACACCGCGGATCGATCGGTCCTCCACCACCGCGTGGGTGAGCTTCGTATGCAAGCGGACCGTGAGAAGGGGCTCGCTGCGACAAAGTTCCTCGAGCAGGAGCTTTACGCCCCACGGCACGTAGGGAACTGCCGCCGTTTCCTTGAAAGGGATGGGTCCGTAGGCTTGGCCTCGTGCCTTCAGGGTCGATTCGATCTCGGCCGGGAGGCCGCCCACCAGAGGAAGCAGGCTCCCACTGCGTTCCTTATAGTAGAAACCGCAGTAGGTGCCGACACATCCCCCCGTACTCATTCCGCCAAGAAACGGCATCTCTTCGACAAGGACGGTGCGCAGACCGAGGCGCGCGGCAGTGATCGCGGCGGCGCAACCCGCAGAGCCCCCTCCCGCCACGAGGACGTCGAGGTCACCCTTGAGGGGGAGTTCCTCTCCCGGAAGGCGAAGGCTGCTCACGCCGTACCGCGGACGTAGGCCAACCTCTGCACCCACCCGGCAAACGGGCCCCCGAGCCGCGGGATCTGGAGCGGGCCTTGGATCGCGCTCCTTGCCTCCAGCGACGGCAAGGTCTCGCCCCTCAGGAGCGGCTCCGGTGCCGGCCGCCTAGGGAGAAGGAAAGGGCGAAGTAGTAGGCGGGGAAGAGCAGCGTCACGGGGAGCAGATGGATGCTGGCCGTTTGCGCGGGAACCAGCACACAGCCTGTCAGGGCCAGCGTCCAGAGTGCGCAGACGAAGTTTGTGGTGCGCCGAAGCACCGGCATTCGGCTCAGGTAGAGGTACTTAAGTGGCACGAAAACCATTGCCGAGAAGATCGTCACGATTGCCGTACCCACGACAGGGGAGACGTCGAAGAGCCAGAGGTAGAGTGCGACGACGTTCCAGTAGGAAGGGAAGCCAAGGAAGAAGTCGTCTTCGGTTTTCGCGTCGTCTTGAGAGAAGCCGTACGCGCTGGCGAGAATCGGAAGTACCGCCCAGTGCCAGGAGGCGAGACTCCCCGCCCAGACCAGGAAGACCGCGGGCACGATCACGTAGTTCAGAAAATCCACCATGTCATCGAGGCGGCGCCCGTCGAAGGTGGGCAGGACGTCGCGCACCCGGACCGCGCGCGCCAGCGTCCCGTCCACCGAGTCCACGGCGAGGGCAAGCAGCATGAGCAGGGCCGCGCGCCACAGTTCACCGGCAGCGATCGCGAGGAGGGCAAGCGCCCCAATCACAGCGCCGCTCGCGGTGAAGGCGTGGACTCCCCATGCCAGGGTCTGGCGCATGGGGGAGGCTTCGTTTGCGGCCGGAGCACTCACGGGCCGTAGTCTACCAGAGCCGCTATAGTGGCCTGTGACACCAGCCGAAGAGCGAATAGGGGCGCAAGGTGGAGCTTGCGCCAGCGCGCCCAGGGGGAGCTGAGATGGCAGATCATCCGTCGGCGGGATCGGCGACGGACGCGGCGCTCCCGCAAATGCCGAGCCAAGAGGCTCGTACCGCGCGCATGCTCGAGTACCTGCGCCAAGGCAGCGATTC
>DAIOWK010000144.1:0-8285 GCA_036758525.1 Myxococcota bacterium | reverse complement strand
GCCCTGGGGCGCTCGAATTACCTATGGGGCCGTTTGGAAGGGCAGACCGGCCCCGAAATTGAGCCCCGCGCCGGCTGGGGCGTGGACGGAGTGGAATTCAAAATTCGCATGGATCTGATTTTCTGCGCGGTCGATTGGAGATTCGGCGCGACCGGCGCAGGCGCTTGATTTGTGTCACCGAGAGCGGCAAAGAGCGCCGCGCGCAAGGTGCCCGCGGCGTGGGCGAGCCGGTGTTTAGAGCTACGGCCCGCTGCGCCGCTCTCGTGACTCGGTTTCTGGTCCGGGGAACGGCATCCGCACGGCGGGCTGCTTCACCCGCCAGTCGCTCCCCGGGCCCTCATTGGTGAGCGCGGTGGGGCATCCGCGCGCACCCGGCGCGAGGCGTCGGCGTTTTGATTGAACCCCTTTGCGCCGGTGTCTCGCGCCGCAGCACTTCCGAGGGGGGACGGTGTGCGCAAGGCGCGTCGACGATTCATGGCGTCGCACGCGCCCCGACACCGCGCGGGCGTCGCGCCGGGTGATCCCCTTCTGCGCGGCGCCCGCAAACCCCGGAGACGGACGCCGGGGGCGCGCCCGTGGCGCCCCTTCAGCTGAAGTGTTTGAGGATCAGCTGCTCGAGAAAGCCGAGGACGCTTGCCACCGACTCGCGCTGAAGCGTCTCCCAATCCGCATGGAGAGCATCGTTTCGGAACTTCAGATAGCCCTGGGCAATCGTGAATTGCGCTTCCTCGATGTGGCGGCCGGCTCGGAGGGCTTGAAGGACCGACTCGAGCTTGGGGCGGTCGTGGACGCCGGCAAGTTCCCGCGCCAGCCGACGCATCGTGTCCTCAAAGGCGGCGGCGGCTAGCACCGCGGCGACGTTCTTAGCGTCCTCGCCCTTCTCTCCCAGGAGATCACGGGAAAGCGAAACGAAGTCACCTAGGACGGCGCCCGTGAGGCTCAGCCGGAGGCTCCCGGTGAAGCCGCTTTGGAGCTCCGACAGAAGGTTTTGAAGGGCGCCCGTACAAGCTGTCCAGATCGGGTAGCCTCGGGGTTCGCTCGGGGCCTTACGGACCGTCTCAAGCTGCGGGGAGTTTGGACCGTAGGCCGCGATCAGGACGCCAAGAGTCCCCTGGAGCGTCTCCGCGATCATCGTAGGTGACTGGCCCTCGGGATGGCGGGCTTTCTTCAAAACCTCTTCAACGCGAGCCTTGAGAGTTGCCTCGTCCATCACGCCACTCCCCGAAGACGCCCGCGTGGTCGTACTTTGGTCGTACTAGCGCTAGAACGCCGTTTGGTGGTTTTTGGGTTCCCTTGCAAAGTCGATGGCTTGGGTGGTGGCGGTGCCCAGATTCGAACTGGGGACACGCGGCTTATGAAACCGCTGCTCTAACCAGCTGAGCTACACCGCCTGAACCAACCGTGCGGGTCGTGGAACCAGGTTAGCGCTGCCCGAGGGGCTCGTGCACCGTGTCAGCCCCTGTGTGCGAGCCTGACGCACCCGAAGTGGGGGGCGTTGCGGCGCGCTGCGCCTTCTCGAGAGCGTCGATGCGGCGCCTCAGGTCGTCGACCTCGGTCCGAGAGACGTCCGCCGCGCGGGGCGGCGCGGCGGATACTGCCGGCACGTTCGTGCCGCCGCTCTCGATGTAAGCCGCGACGCGACTCGCAACGTCGTCGAGCTTCGGGATGATCTCGCCAAGGGTTCCCGCCTGGACGAACACCTGGCGGGAGGCGTTCTCGCCACCTGCGACGTTCGCGCACTGCAGGTCGAGGCTCGCACCCTCTCCGAAGCGCGTGAACGAGCCGAAGAGCACGTACTCCGCCCCGCTCGCGCGGGCAGCGGTCTGAGCGGCGGCGATATCCGTTGTCGCGGCCGCCGGGTCATCGATCCGAATCACGGAAATTTCCTTCACCTGGCTAAGCCTCGACGCCAGCATGTCGGAGAGGCCCGCCCGCAGGAAGTCGGGGCTGTCCGTGCTGTGCACGACCACGGGCAGGATGGCGATGCGGGTCAGCCCGGCGCCCAGCGACGGCAGGGGCATCACCGCGCATAGAGCGGCAACGGAGAGCGCAAGCTTCCAGCGATACAATCGAAGTTCTCCCGGGGGTGTCCCAGACGGTCGGAACGGTCTAAGTCCCGGGTTTCTCTACCATTCGAGGGTGGCGGGGTCAAGCTGGCGAGAGCCACGGAGAAGCGCTTAGCCTCCCGCCGGCAGCCTCACGCGAAAGCGCGATCCCTCTCCCTCGCGGCTCGCGACCTCGATCGTTCCGCCGTGATCCGTGACGATGCGGTGACAGATCATGAGCCCAAGGCCTGTCCCTTGGTCCGGATCCTTCGTCGTAAAGAACGGATCGAAGATTCGTTCGAGGTCTTCGGGCGGGATCCCAGAGCCGGTGTCGCTGACCTCGAGCACCGCCTCAGCCCCCTCCTTGCCCTCACCCGCAGAAGTGCTCACCGCAACCCGTCCGCCCGGCGGGGTCGCGTGGATCGCGTTCATGACGAGGTTGAGCAGCACCTGATGCAGCTGATCGCGTACCGCAAGGAGCTTCGGCGTGTCGTGGGCGCACTGCACCGCGAGCATCACCTCGGCACGGTCGGCCTCGCGCTGGAGAAGCAGTGCCCCTTGGCGCACCAGTTCGCCAAGGTCGCACGACTCGCGCGGTGCATCGTTTCCTTGACCGCGCGCGAGGTGCACCATGGTCGACACCAAAGTACCGATGCGTTCCACCTCGCGGCACGCCAGGGCGTGGTAACCGTTCCAGAATTCCCTGTCGTCGTCTGCGCGCTTGGAGGGCGCGAGCGACAGGAAGGTACGGATCGCGACCAAGGGATTGTTGATCTCGTGCGCAAGCCCGGCGGCAAGTGTGCCGAGACGGCCGAGCCGATCGGCGCGCAGTACTTCCGCACGCGACTGGCGCAGCTCTTCCACGAGCCGCGCATTCTCAAGGGCGATCACCGCCTGATTCGAAAAGCCTTCGAGCAGTGTGTGTTCGGGTACGCCGAGGGGTTCGCCACCTCGGCGGTTGTCCACCGCCAGAGCACCGATGACTTCCTGCTTGCCGATGAGCGGCAGCACGAGGATTTGATCGGCGGCGACCTCTAGCACCCATCGGCGGATCGGAGGCTCGAGGTCGTCGGCCGACTCGATCCTTAGCATCTGCGATTCTCCCGCGCGAAGCCGCGAAAAAAATCGAGGCGCCTCACTCCGAGGGATGGCAAGGGGAGGCACCTCGTTCGCGCTGCCGCGTCCGCCCGAGTCGCTCTTTTCCTGGACGAGCCGCTCGAACTTCGCTTCGAAGAAGAGGAGAGTGGCGCTATCGAAGCCGAGCTCGCGCGTCACCGTCTTGAGAAGGAGATCGAGGAGCCGCGAGAGGTCGAGCTGTTGGGTGATCGACTGCGAGACGCGATTTAAGATGGTGAGCTCTCGCAGCAGGTCTTCGCGCTCGCGGTCCAGCGCGTAGACCTCGATCCCGCGCTTCAGGGCGAGCCGCATCTCGTCCGGCCGCCAGGGCTTCGCGAGGTAGCGATAGATGGAGCCATCGTTAATGGCGCCGCCCAGTGTCTCCGCATCGCCGTACGCGGTCACCAGCATACGGATCGTTTTGGAGTCCACCTCGCGCACCTGCGACAGGAACTGGACACCCGTCATGCCGGGCATCCTGTGGTCGGAGAGCACGATTGCGATCGGCCGCTCGTGGAGCAGGCGCAGACCCTGCTCTCCGCTCTCGGCAGTCAGCACGGCGAAGTCCCGCTTGAACGCGAGCTCGAACACACGGAGGTTCTCGCGCTCGTCATCGACGTACAGGATGGGGTACTCGCGGTAGTCGAGCAGCCGCTGGGGCCTAGGCCGCATCGGGCTCCTCTAGGGGGAGGCGAATCACGAACACCGCGCCCTGCCCCATGTCCGATTGCAGCTCGAGCGTGCCGCCGTGCTCGGCCACGATACGATGGCAGATCGAGAGGCCGAGCCCGGTACCATGCCCGGTTCCCTTGGTCGAGACGAAGGGCTCGAAAATGCGCGCGCGTACCTCGGCGGGCACGCCGGGCCCGTCATCGCGGATCTCCACCACGATGGCCGTCCCCTCCCGGCGCGCACTCACGCCGATCCTACCCCCCGTCGTTTCGAGCGCTTCGCCCGCATTCTTGAGCAAATTGAGAAAGACCTGATTGAACGCCCCGGGGTCGCCATGAACACGGGGCAGATGGGGGTCGATTTGCACATCGACGTGGACCCCCGCGCGCTGCAGTGAATGCCCGATAAGCTGCATCGTCGAGCGCAGGCAATGCTCAAGATCCACCGGCGTATGCGTAACTCGCTGCGGCCCGGCGAACTCCTTGAGATCGCCCACCAGGCGTTGGGTCCGCTCAAGCCCCTCCGTGGCAATGCCGACGAGTTCCACCACTTCGTGGGTCAGCTCCTCACCCGCCAGCACTTGTTGTAGCCGCCCGAGCTCCTCGCCCTGAGCCGGCAGCCTTGAAGGGTCCTGAAGGTCAAGCGCTCCGAGTTCCGCAGCCGCCTGCGCCAGGCTCTCAACGCGCGACTTGAGGAGACAGATCGCATTCAGGGCGAAGTTGACTGGGTTATTCACTTCGTGCGCCACGCCGGCAGCGAGTTCACCGATAGCTGCAAGACGCTCGGACTGTACAAGGTGCACCTCTGCCGCTTTCAGCTCTTCGAGCGCGCGGGCAAGCTGGACGTTTGCCTCCTCGAGGGCGCGATTGCGCTCCTCAAGCTGAGCCTGGAGACGGCGCAATCGGACGAGAGAGCGCACGCGCGCAAGGAGCTCGCGGGGGTGGAACGGCTTCGTCACGTAGTCGTCCGCACCAAGCTCAAGCCCTTTCACTTTCATCTCGCGCTCGGCCTTCGAGGTAACGAGAACCACTGGAATCCCGCGCGTTTCCGGCGACCCCTTGAGAATTCGGCAGAGCTCGGTCCCCGACATCTCCGGCATCATCACATCGGTCAGCACAAGATCAGGCGCTCGTTCGTGCACGGCCTCCAAGGCCTCGCGGCCGTTCCGGGCCTCGCGCACGCGAAACTCGTGAGAGAGCAGGTGCGCGAGCAGTCGGCGCATCTCCGCATTGTCTTCGGCGATCACCACCTCGGGTGCATCGATGACCCCGCTGCCGCTGTCAGGGAGCGCAACTCGAGCGTCTTCCCAGCGGGCCACTGTGCGCTCCAGGTCGGCCTGTCGATAAGCGTCGGAACTTCGCTGGCCTTGCGAAAGGGCTGCAAGGTTGAGCTCGGCCTCTAAGGCACCGAGGGACCGCCCAAGCGTTACGCTGCGTCCCGCATCCGTGTGGAGCACTTGCTCATCGAGTTCGTCGTCTTCCTCGCCCCGTGGCAGAAATACGTGGAAGCGCGCACCTAGGCCGAGCCCCTCACTCTCCGCCCAGACACGCCCCCCATGGAGTTGCACCAGCTCCTTGACCAAGGACAGCCCGATGCCCGTCCCTTCGTGCTTGCGCGTGGCCGAAGTATCGACCTGTGCAAACCGGTTGAAGATCCGATCGAGCTGGTCGGGTTGAATTCCGACGCCAGTATCACCTACCGTAATCCGTATCCCATCACCCTCGCTCTTTGCCGTCACTTCGATCCGTCCGTTCGCGTCGGTGAACTTGAGGGCGTTCCCCACGAGATTCATCACAATCTTCTCGAGCGCGTCCGGGTCGGCATTGATCGTCGGCAGATTGTCGACACCAATGGTCTCGAGCACGACGTTTTTGCGTTCAGCCATTGGACGCGCACCCGCTACGACGTCGATCAGCGCACGGCCAGGGTCGAGTCCCCTGCGCCGGAGACGAAGCTCCTGGCTCTCGGCTTTCGCCAGGTCGAGAAGGTTGTTGATCAATTTCAGCAACCGGAGCGCGTTCACCTCCATCGTGTGCAGGTATCCTCGTACGCCCTCGCTGATCTCGCCGAACTCGCCACCCAGCATCGCCTCGAGTGGCGACAATACGAGCGTCAGCGGAGTCCGAAGCTCGTGGTGGATATTCGCTGTAAAGCGCGACTTCGTGCGATCGAGCTCCTTGAGCTCGTCGCGCGTCCGTTCGAGTTCGCGACGCTGTTTGAAGTCGGTGAACCGAAAACGATCCAGAACACTCGAGCTTACGACGCTTTCGAATGCGGCTGCCCCGAGAAAGAAAGAATGGAGGTAGTAGATATGCCAATCGAGAGCACCTGCAGCCAATGCCGGCGAAGCCGCGAATACGCCGAACAGGAGAGCGACGACCCCGGTGGCTTGAACGCCCGACAGAGGCAAGAGAACCGGCATTCCCGTAAAAAGAAGCACGAGGCCCGTGTAGTATTCGCTGATGGGCCCGCCGGTCCCATAGATCAACGTCAAAAGCATGGCCCCGGTGCCAAGGATGGTCACCACGCTGGATGCGACTGGGTGTCGGTAGCACTCCCGAAAAAACACAACTCCGAGCACAATATTGAAGCCCAGTCGGACGGTCAGAAAACTTCGCGCTCGCTCGGGGAAGATCAGGAAGTCGACACCGATGAAAACGGTTGAAATAATTCCGACGACGAATGCGGTGGTCCGCACGGATCGCCCCATTCGTTCGCCTTGGATCTCGCTACGGTATGCGCGCCAGAGAGCGCGCTCGGATTCGCCGGGGTCCACCGGGGAGAATTCGGCGTGATGCCGTCCTGACTTGAGAGCGCGGGACCCCTACCGCAGTGCTCTGTCGACCCGCTCTAGGCCCGACGTCCCGACACGACGATCGCTTGCGGGGGGGTTCCGAACGCCAGCGTCGTCTCCACTTCGTCAAAGCCAGCCGAGCGAAGCAGAGCCGCAAGTTCGGCCTCATCCCAAAAATGAAACAGACCAAGCTCCTCGAGGTCGAGCAGTCGAGAGGCATCGTTCAGAAACTCGCGCAGCGAGGTGGCGAGGTTCTCTTTTGCCTGTTGCGCGAGTGGATCGTTCGCTTCAAGCGAGAGCAGCTCAGAAGCGACCTGGAGAAAGAGCTTGGAGATGTCAGCATCCTTGCGGAGACTTGAGACCACGACCCGTCCGGCTGGTTTCAGCAGGCGTCGCATTTCCCTCAGCAGCTGGAGTGGATCACTCACGTAGCTGAGGAGCAACGACGCCAAAATCGAGTCATAGATGCCGTAGCGAAGCGGAATCGCAGGCAACGTGCTTGAGGTCGCGAGATCGCAAACCACACAGTGCACCAGTCCACGACGGCCTTCTACGAGGGTATTCCCGTGGCTACGTGCCTTATTCAAGGCCTCCCATACGAAGTCGAGTGCATCCACCGTGAGTCCATTCGGTGTATCTGGATGGGAACCCAAGAACTGCAGGAGGGCGCCGGGACCTGCCCCGAGGTCGACAACCCGACCGCCCTCAGTCAGCCGCAGCCCTTTCACCTGAGCTTCCATCAGGCCTTGGTACGCGCTGGTTCGGGTCATGAGCTCGATGCCCAACCGACCTTCCGATCGTCCGAGCAGATAGGTCTTCCAAAAGTTTTTCAGGTCGACGGTGGGCTTTGGCAGCCGTGCGCGTTCCGCACTCCGTTGATCCTCGAGACGTCTGACACCCGGTAGAGCGGGCTTGAAAGGCGTGCCCGTGCAAATCCGCCCGATCTCGGAGGCGATCAGCTGGAATGTCTCAAGGGCTTCTCGACTGCTCCGAAGTTGGTGGCCAGTGGGAACCTCGATCAGTCGCCGCTGGGACGAATCGCCCGCCGCGAGCAGGAGTCGTGCGCGTTCGAGCTCCATCCACGCATCATGACGACCGTGAATCCAGGTGATGGGAACACTGATCTTCCGCATATCTTCGAGCGCGCCGTCGAGATACACAAGGCGGCTATCTAATGCGTCTTGTCCTGTATAGTCCATGTTTACGAGAACCCCGAGGATCTCCTGCAGCCCGAAGCGAACGCCCCGGTCGACTCCCCCCAAGAAATCGATGCCACCAGAGATCACCCGGATGGCTGCTTGCAGATCGGCTGTACCAACTACGGAGACCCAACCGCTAACCCGCTTGCGAACATCGGAAGCTACCGCCCGACGCCCCTCGACTGCAGCAGCACTGAACGTCACAAGTACCCTTGCGCTCGGTCTAAAGCGCGGATCCTGATCGAGAAAGTCCAGCGTCGCAAGAATATCCTCGACTCCGCTGGAGAACGTGAACCTGAGGTGCTCCCGCCCAGGTTCCCGACAATCCGGGTCGTTATAGGATTCACCGCGCTTTCGGATCCCGTCGAACCGAAGGACGACGACGGGACACCCGTGACGACGAAAAGTTTCGACGATGGTTTCAGCTAGCGGTAACAGTGTTTCCTTGGTGCGTCCCCA
>DAIOWK010000143.1:0-8292 GCA_036758525.1 Myxococcota bacterium | reverse complement strand
AGCTTTCTTCCGGTTCCAATTGGTCTGAAAGAGAACGTTCTCAATAACTTGGCGCTCCGCCTCGAGCGCAGCGCGCGCACCCACCTCGCGGAGCGGTAGATCGCCGGCGGTCTGCTCGAGTTCGTCGAGCAGCGTCTCGAGAGCGCTGCTCCCCTCGCCGACACGGCGCTCACCGCCGAGAAGCTCCTGGAGCACCGAGGCCTCACCCCCGAGTACGACGATCCGCTTTATCATATTCTCGAGCTCACGAACATTGCCGGGAAACGAGTACCGTTCGAATGCCCTTTGGAGTCGCTGGGAGAGGCGTGGACGCACTCTGTTGTAGCGCACACTATATCGGGCAAGGAACGTACTCACGAGAGACGCGATCTCGTCGCGGCGCTCCCGAAGCGGCGGGAGACGGACATACACGACATTTAGCCGAAAGAATAGGTCTTCACGGAACGTACCATCACGTACCATGGCCTCGAGATCGCGGTTCGTGGCGCAGACTACACGCACATCCACCTGCACGTCCTCGTTACCGCCGAGCCGCGCGAACCGGCCATCCTGGAGCACTTGAAGAAGCTTGGCTTGGAGCGCTGGGCTCATCTCCCCAATCTCGTCCAGGAAGATCGTGCCGCCGTCGGCTCCCTCGAACTTCCCGGGTTTGCGCGAGACTGCTCCGGTGAACGCGCCCCTCTCATACCCAAAGAGCTCGCTCTCGAGGAGGTCCGGTGGTAGCGCCGCGCAGTTCACTTTGACGAACGGGCCCTCTCGGCGCGTCGAGAGTCGGTGCGCAGCACGCGCGACAATCTCCTTGCCTGAGCCGCTCTCGCCTTGGATCAGGACAGTGACGTCCGTGTCAGAGATCTGCTCAAGGAGCTTTCGGATTTGTTGCATCTGGGGCGAGATCCACACTGCGCTGTCGGGATCGGAGCTCAGCTCGCCAAGTAGGCGCTCGCGCTCACGCTCAAGGCCGCGCTTCTCAAGGGCAGCGCGCAGAACGATGTCAAGCTCCTCCTCTTCAAAGGGCTTGTTCAGGTAGTCGATGGCACCGAGCTGCATGGCTTCGACAATGGTCTGGGCTCGGCCTACCACAGAGAGCATCACGACGTTCGCGGTCGGATGAGTCTCGCGGACGCGCCGAAGTGTCTCGATCCCGTCGAGGCCCGGCATCATGACGTCGAGTAAGATCACGTCGGGCGCCGCCCCAGCGTCGAGGAGCGCCAGGGCTCGGCGGCCATCCTCTGCCGTGTCTACCTGGTAGCCACGAAGCTCGAGGAGGTTCGCGAGATACCCTCGAATGCCCTCGGCATCATCAACGATGAGGACCCTTCGTCCGCGCTCATGCGGCGGGCGAGACGGAGCGCCTTGCACAGGTCCTTCGGCACGCGACCCCGAAGGCTGAGAGCGCGCCATTAGGAGGTCTTCCCCGGCGTATCCGCCGCGGGGAGCGTGAAGGAGAAGCACGCCCCCTCCCCAATGGAGCGGTCCGTCACTCGGATCTCGCCCCCGTGGGCCTCGATAATGCGTTTGCAGATCGCGAGTCCGAGGCCGAGCCCGCCTGCTCGGCTTGCCTCCCCCGCGCGCACGTAGGGCTCGAAAATCCGCTCTCGGTCCTCAGGACTGACGCCCGGACCGTTATCTGCCACCGACACTTCCACCCCTGTACGCTGGGAGGGACCGTACACGACGGGACGCGTTGAAATCTCGATCGTGCCGCCTGCCCGTGCGTACTTGATCGCGTTCCCGAGGAGGTTGGTCAGCACCTGCTCGATGCGGACCGGATCAAAGCGTGCGCGGGGGCCCTCGCGATGGAGCGCCAGCCGAATCTCGAGCTGGTGCTCCTCAAGAAGGGGCTTCAGAAATGTTACGACACCCTCGATTGTAGGCGCGAGCGACGTCTCGCAGACCTCCAGTACGCCGTCCGCGGAGACGTCGCGGGCGGCCTCGAGCAGGTTTCCGATGAAGCTCGAGAGGCGTTGGCAGCTCTTAGCGCTCTCGTGAAGAAAGCGACGCTGCTCGGCATTCAGGGGGCCGACCTTCTCGGTCAGGAGGAGCCGCGCATAGCCCGCGATCACGGTCACCGGCGTCCGGAGCTCATGGCTCACCACGGTGAGGAGCTGCTCGCGCTCGCTGGCTTCACGCCGGTGACGCTCGCGGAGGGCGGCCAGCTCGCGGTTCGCGTCGTGGAGAGCACGACTTGTGTGCAGCATCTCCTCCTCAATGCTCCGCAAGGTCGCGATGTCCTCGACGATCCAAACGCCCGCACGCAGGTCAGACGCAGCCCATGCGCAACGGACACGCACGCTCCGCGCAGGAGCGGCCCGACGGCACAGCCGACATTCGAACTCGCAGCCCGCTTCGAAGCTCTGGACACCGGGTGCGCCCCAACCGGCGTCCTCGAAGAGCGCGGCAAGAAGCTGGCCCGTGAGATCGCGGGCCTCCTTCGCGCCAGCCAGCCGGCGGAGTTGGTCATTGGCAAAAACGACACGACCGTTCTGGCACCAGAGCACGCCGTCCGA
Source organism: Myxococcota bacterium (assembly GCA_036758525.1). Lineage (GTDB taxonomy): Bacteria > Myxococcota_A > UBA9160 > UBA9160 > UBA9160 > UBA9160. The sequence continues at coordinate 5,785 of DAIOWK010000143.1, read as the reverse complement.
AAGCTGGTCGGCGATCCCCCTAAGCCATTCGTCCGGCCCCTCCTCGCTTTGGGACCCGCCCTGCGTCATGTCCCCTCCGGGCCCCATGCGGTCGGCTCTGGGCCTCCCGCGGGTGGTATGTTCCCCCAAGCGGGATCTCGGTCGCATCGAACCACCATCTACATCGCCCGGGTACTCGCTTACCTTTAACGGGATTTCCCTTGGAGCTGCCTAGGTTTGAACGTGAAGGACCGCGCCGCCGCTAAGCGTCGAATCGACCATCTGACGGACGAACTCAACCGGCACACCCGGCTCTACTATGTCTACGACCGCCCGGAGATCTCGGACGCGGAATACGACCGGCTGACGCGAGAACTCGAAGCTCTCGAGGCAGATTGGCCGGAACTAAAGCGCCCAGACTCCCCCACCGAGCGCATCGGCCCGCCTCCTGCGGAGGGCTTCGCGCCCGCCCGGCACCTGGTTCCCATGCTTTCCCTTGATAACGCCATGGACGAGTCTGAGATGCGCGCCTTCGACGAACGTGTCCGGCGCATCCTCGGAAGCGACGCTCCCGTCGAATACGCGGGGGAGCCCAAGCTTGACGGCGCGGGGGTCGAACTCGTCTATGAATCGGGTCGGCTCGCTGTCGGGGCTACCCGGGGCGATGGCCGCGTCGGCGAGGAGGTGACTGCGAATCTTCGGCTCGTTCTCACAATCCCGAGTAGCCTCGCAGACAAGGGCCCGAAGCCGCCCCGACACGTCTCCGTGCGAGGAGAGGTGATCCTGCCCATCGCGGCCTTCGAGCGGCTGAACCGGAAACGTGTCGCGCGCGGGGAAGAGCCCTTTGCGAACCCGCGAAACGCCGCGGCAGGGTCTCTCCGTCAGCTTCATGACATCGATCGGGAACGCCTGCGCTCTCTCGAGTTTCGGGCCTATGCCGTTGGCGAGGGAGTGCCGGCCGGGGTGCGCACGCAGATGCAGGTCCTGGCGACTCTCCGGGGGTGGGGCTTTGTGGTGAGCGCAGAGAGCGCGCTCTGCGCGGATGTCGACAAGACCATCGCCTATCACGCGCGCATGTTGAAAAAGCGCGATGCGCTGCCAATCGAGAGCGACGGCACCGTCTTCAAAGTAGACCGGCTCGACCTCCAAACCGAGCTCGGCGAGCTTCCACGCTCCCCACGCTGGGCCATCGCCTACAAGTTCCCGCCGCAGCAGGAGACAACCATCGTTGAGGACATCGATGTCCAAGTCGGCCGTACTGGAGCCTTAACCCCGGTCGCGAAGCTCCGACCGGTGCGTGTGGGGGGGGTTACGGTCTCGAGCGCATCGCTTCACAACCAAGATGAGCTAAATCGCAAGGACGTGCGCGTAGGAGACACAGTCCTTATCCAGCGCGCGGGGGATGTAATCCCGCAAATCGTGCTTGTGGTAAAAGAAAAGCGGCCGCGCGGCACCCACCCCTTCCACCTACCGGTGAAGTGCCCTGTCTGCGGCGCGCGTGTCGTTCGACTCGAAGGTGAAGCAGTGACCCGCTGCACGAACCTCGATTGCCCCGCACAGCTCAAGAACAACGTTCTCCACATGGCGAGCAGAGGTGCACTCGACGTGGACGGTCTCGGGGAGAAGCTCGTCGACCAGCTCGTAGACCGAGGCCTTGTGAAGCGTGTCTCCGACATCTTTTCCCTCGACGCGGATACGTTCGCCGGTCTCGATCGGATGGGCGAAAAATCGGCGGCGAACCTCGTCGCCGCGCTCGAGGGCGCGCGCGACACGACTCTCCCGCGCTTTCTCCTTGCTCTCGGTATCGGCCACGTGGGGGAAACCGTGGCGGACCTTCTGGCCCGCCATTTCAGGGATCTCGATCCATTGATGCACGCTTCCATTGAGGAGATCGATGCGGTGCCGGGAATCGGAGGCGCGATCGCCGAGAGCGTCGCTCGGTTCTTTGCCGACCCACGAAACGCGGCCGAGGTGAATCGCCTGCGCCAACACGGCGTACGATGGCCCAAGGGCTCTCCCGCGCCACCTCGCGAAGGGCCTCTTGTCGGTAAGACCTTCGTTTTGACGGGCACGCTCCAAGGCATGACACGCGAGGAGGCGAAAACACGGATCGAGGCGGCCGGGGGCCGCGTGGCGGGCTCCGTATCCAAGAAGACCGATTATGTCGTGGCCGGCGAGGAGCCGGGCAGCAAGCTCGCCAAGGCGCAAGAGCTTGGGATCAGCGTCCTTGACGAAAGTGGCTTTGAGGCGCTCCTCTCGGACGCTCGGGCTTCCTAAGAACCTCGGCCACCCCAAAGCGGAAGACGGCTCGCTCTAGCCGTTCGGCACGACCCGCGAGGACCGCCCTTTCAACGGTGCGACCGAACTCCGGAAAGTAGAGACCGCGCTCGACCGCAAAATGCAGACCCGCCGGTAGGTCGATCCGTAGCCAAGTGCCATCCCGGAGTCGGAGGCGGGCGCATCCCCGGTCGAGCCTCGGCTCAAGGCCAGGCGCGAGGGGAAGCGTGAAGCACACCGGGCGTGGCCGACCTTCGATGGTGTCCCGAACTTCAAGGGCTCCGGGCCTCGCTTCCACCACGCGCCTGTGAAGCGAATCGGGGGTAGACCAGCTTGCGCAGGTCGCCTCGAGCCGTCGGCCCGGCTCAGCGGAGACCAGGACGACGCGGGGCCGTCCTCCGATCCGGTGGGCCGCCCAGAGTTCAGCTTGGTCCGCACCATTCAGCTCGACGGTCGCGTGCGAGCGCGTCGCCCGACTCAGATCTCGGAGCGCGCCTGGCACGTACTCCGCAACGCCGGTATCGGTCACCACCCGCTCCCGGCCAACCGAGAGCTCGAAGGCCAAGGCGTCACAATGGGCGTGCCCGGGCTGATAGGATGGCATCGGTCCCGCAACCGACGTGATCATCGTGATCGGTCCCGACGTGATTCGCACAAAGCCGGCGTTCTCCAAAATACCCGACCGCTTTGGCCCGCGCGGAGCAATATCCAGAGCCGCTCCGTAGCTCGCCAAGCTCGCCGTCGATTGGGCCACCCGGAAGGCGGAGTCACCGAAGAGCGCGATCTCACCGTCGGGCTGGGTCCAGACGGCCAGCGCACCCAGCATGCGCCCTGCCGTCTCCCGCAGGCTCTCCACAAGCCCAGACGGTGCCCGGCCGGGGGCAGCAGCTGCCACGTTCGCAAGGTCGAGGACGGATTCGAGGAGGAGCGAGTGGTACATCGGGCTCCGCTCGACGTGCGCGCCGTCAGGGAGGATCTGCTCGGCGAGCTCCCCGCGCAGCCTTCGCTCGAAGCCGAGCCAAGCGTTCGGCCCCGGCCCTCTGAAGGCGAGACCGCCCATCACGAGGGCCACCAAGTTCGAGAGATAGTGGTTTCCAAGGAGGTGGGTCTCGAGATTGTGCGAGAGAGTCGTGAGCTGAGATGAGAGGGAAGCGGTAACGAGTGCGCGCGTCGCCTCATCATCGGGCAGCGCTCCTGGCTCTAGCAGAAGCTTGATCCAGGTCTGCGCGCGGAGGCTGATGGGCCCTGACTCCCAGCCCACACCCTCCCGGTGGCGAGAGATCCAATCGAGCATTAGGGCCCGCCGTGCCTCGGGCGCAAGCGTCGCGCGTCGCGCGTAGTCGAACTGATGCAAATGGTAGGCCCAGAGCGGCCCCTCGCCGCCGAAGTCCCAGTCCGGGCAGCCTGCGAAGGCGACCTCCCGGTTCAGCAGACGAAATCGCCGCCACCCATCGGTGTACGCATGCGCCGGGGCACCAAGGAAGGGAACCACGGTCTGGGTCGTTGCGAGCGCGGGCGGCGGTCCCTGCTCTTTCGAGACCGGCCCACCGGGGGCCCTGCGCAGGTGCCGGCGCAGTTGACCAATGACTTGGACTGGGCGCAGGAAACGGACCGTGCGAAGCATGCGCGCGAGTTCTGCCGTGGTCACGGGTCGCTGCGCCCGGCGGCTGCCGCGCGGACGGCACGAGCGTAGACTTCGCGCCTTCTTACGCCGAAGGGCCGTGCGAGGGCTGCACCGATCTCGCGCGGTGAACGCCCTTCCGCAAGAAGAGCGTGAATGCGTTCCTCGAGATCGCCTTCTTCCTGCTCACCGGCCTTGGCGCCCGCACGAGCCTCCCGGGACCCTGCGCCTGCGACGACGATCGTTACCTCGCCACGCACCCCTTCTCTGAATCGCTCCACAAGTTCCGAGAGTGTCCCTCGAGCCGCCTCCTCATGCACTTTTGTGAGCTCCCGCGCAACGCAGGCGACGCGATCGCCGAGCGCATCCCGCAACTCGTGGAGGGAGGACAGGAGGCGCCGAGGCGATTCGAAGAGGATTAACGTCTCGGGCGCTTCCCGGAACCGCCCTAGGAGCTGGCGACGCAAAGAGGCACGGCGGGGGAGAAAGCCGAGGAAGGAAAAGGCGTCCCCTGGAAGGCCAGAGACCGCGAGGGCGGCCAGCACCGCGGACGGGCCGGGAATTGGAACCACCGTGTGTCCCGCGGCGATGGCTGCGGCGACGAGCCGCGCGCCAGGGTCAGACACGAGTGGAGTTCCCGCGTCGGAGACAAGCGCGACACTCCTGCCGGCGGTGAGCGCAGCGAGCGCTTCGCCCGTTCGTGAAACCTCATTGTGCGCATGGAGAGAGCGGGGGCGTGCGGCGATGGCGTGTCGATCAAGCAGGATCCGGGTGCGCCGCGTGTCCTCAGCGAACACGAGGTCGGCGTCGCGCAGGACACGGAGCGCCCGTAGCGTCACGTCTTCCAGGTTCCCGATGGGTGTCGACACGATGTGCAGTCGGCCCATGCGCTGGAGCGGCGGCCTCCCCGGCTAGCTAGCCCCAATCGGACAATCTTGAGCGCGGTGACAGAAAGAAATTGAAAGTGGCTCCGACGGTGTGCGAGAAGGAGTTACCACACACCAACTCGTACAGCGGGGAGCCACAATCGTGAGGTTGAGTAGAAACCGGATTCGGGCCCACGTCAAGCATGATCTTCCCATCACGTTCTCAGACGAACGGATCTCGGGACACGGCGGAGTGGAGCTGTTCCGCGCTACCTCGTAGCAATCCACCTCCCAGGACGGCTTCGCCAAGCGCTCGGCGAGGGCGGCGACTACGGCGCCGTGCGACTCGTGCTGGCAATCGTTGGCCTGCTGGTCGCGGGTGGGCGACGGCTCGCGCATCTGCCGGTGCTCTCCCGGGATCCAGTGTTGCTGCGCTTCGCGGGATTGCATCGACTGCCCGCCGCTCGCACGGTGGCGCGCTGGATGGCCGGTGCCTCTCAGACCGTGGTGGAGGCCGTGGCTTCGCTGGTCCGCGATGTGGCGCACGATGCCATCGAGAAGCTTAGTCTCTCCCGGCTGACGCTCGATGCCGATGGCACGGTCCTGCGTGTCTGTGGAGCGGCCGAGGGCGCCGAGCGGGGCTTTAGTCCGCACCATCCCAAGGACCGATCGTACTATCCGCTCACCGCCCACCTGGCCCAGACGGGTCACTTGCTCCGGGTGTGGAACCGCCCGGGAAACGTCCACGACTCGCACAACGCGGAGGGCTTTCTGCGCACCGTAGTCCGGGACCTGCGCGCTCGCTTCGGCCATCATCCCCGGCTCGAAGTGCGCCTGGATGGGGCGTTCTTCCATCCCGAGATCCTGCGTTTTCTCGACGGAGAGGCGCTCGACTACGCGGTGAAGGTCCCGCTGTGGAAGTGGCTCGGACTGCGCAAGCGCATCGCTGCCCGACCCCACTGGACGCCCGTCGATTCCACGGTGAGCGGCTTCGAGGTGACGCTGCCCATCCCCCAGTGGGACCGCGTCCAGCGGGTGGTGG
>DAIOWK010000142.1:4083-8386 GCA_036758525.1 Myxococcota bacterium | reverse complement strand
CATGGTCTCGAGGGTGAGGGAGATGGCCTCGTCCTCTTCGCCGACGTTCTTGCGTGCCGTCGATTGGACATGAACCACCCCGAGCTTCGGGTTGCTGGAGGACGGTTTCACGCCGAGCACCTTGGTCTCCACCTCGATCGTGTCGCCTAGGTAGACCTGCGCGCCGAACCGCATGTCGATGTACTCGAGGTTCGCACGCGCATTCTCGGAGACGTCCTCCACGGTCTGGCTGAAGGCCACAAGCATCAAGAGTCCGGGCGGCACCACGAGTCCACGAAAGCCATAGGCCCGCGCATAGCGCGCGTTCTTGGCAAGCGGATTCGTGGTCATCGTGAACTCAGTAAAGGTGCTGAAGAGCCCCTCCGTGATCGTCTTCCCGCCTTTGTGCCGGAAGGTCTGGCCAAGCCGAAAATCTTCCAGGTGGTGTCCGGTGATCTTTCGAAGGACGCGGGGAGTCTGCGACACGGTCTTCTCCAACGGCGCTTTTGCTTTTGGGGGTGCCAGTCTAGCGCGTAGAAAGGCGCCGGCGGAGAAGACGGCGTCACGGGAGGAGGGATCCGCAAGCCCGCAGGCAAGCCATGCTGAGAAGAAGACGACGCAACCGGGCTTCCTCCCTCGGGAGAAGGGCGTGGATGCCCGAGGTGTCGGCGCGCTGCAAGAGAAGTGCGACTCGGAGAGGAGATCCGCGCAAATCCTGGACAGCGGGCGGCTCTGCGAATTGGCGGCGCTGCCCACGTCCGTGGGGCGCGTAGCCCGGTCTCCTTCAGGGGGGCGACTCCCCTCCGAGCGCGGCTGGTGGGCCTCGCTCGCCACGTCTACGCTGACAATCGTGCCCGCCCTATCCGCCAACGCGATCCGTGTGCTCGAGGCCCGCTACCTCTTGAAGGACGAGACCGGCCGCGTGGTCGAGGACTTCGACGGCCTGTGCACGCGGGTCGCTCGAGCCGTGGCCGAGGCCGAACGAGCCTTCGGCACAGAACCTGAGCCCTGGTTCGAACGCTTCCGCGAGGTTCTCCACCGGCTCGAGTTCCTCCCCAACTCGCCGACACTGATGAACGCGGGAACGTCCGTGGGTCAGCTCGCCGCCTGCTTCGTGCTCCCCCTGGAAGATTCGCTGGAGAGCATCTTTGAGGCGGTGAAGCGGATGGCGGGAATCCATCAATCCGGCGGCGGCACAGGCTTCGACTTTTCCCGGATTCGCCCCGAGGGCGACGTGGTACGGGCGACCCACGGCATCGCCTCGGGTCCCGTCTCCTTCCTCGGGGTGTTCGACGCCGCGACCGGGGTGATCAAACAGGGTGGCCGGCGCCGCGGGGCCAACATGGGGGTCTTGCGGGTTGACCACCCCGACGTGCGCCAGTTCATTGGCTGCAAGTCGGACCCCACCAAGTACACGAACTTCAACCTCTCCGTCACCACGGGCGACGCCTTCTGGGAGGCGGCCCGCTCGGGTCGATCGATCGAGCTGGTGAATCCCCGGACAGGCCAAGTGGTAGAGCGCGTGGATGCGGCAAGCTTGCTGCGCGAAATGGCCGAGCACGCCTGGGCGAGCGGTGACCCGGGTGTCCTCTTCCTCGATGCGATCAACCGCGAGAATCCGACACCCAAGCTTGGATCCCTCACGACCGTCAATCCCTGCGGCGAGCTTCCGCTTCTGCCCCACGAGGCGTGCAACCTCGGCTCCATCCGTCTCGACGCCTTCGCCGCGGAGGGCGTGATCGACTGGGAGCGACTCGATCGGACGGTGGGAATCGCGGTGCGTTTCCTCGACAACGTGATCGAGGCCAGCCGGTATCCCTACCCAGAGATTTCCGCCATCACACGCGCCAACCGAAAGATCGGGCTCGGCGTCATGGGATTCGCCGATCTTCTTGTCGAGCTCGGCGTTCCCTACGACAGCGATGCCGCGGTCGAGACTGCCGGTCGAGTGATGCGCCGCATTCGTGTCGAGGCCGAGCGCACGAGCGAGGCGCTGGCGAACGAGCGCGGGAGCTTCGCCAACTATCCCGGCTCGCGAGCGGAGGCGAAGGGCCGGAAGCTTCGCAACGCAACGGTGACTTCGATTGCGCCGACCGGCACCCTCTCGATCCTCGCCGATTGCGCGGGGGGGATCGAGCCGTTCTTCGCCCTCGCCTTCGTGCGCCACGTGCTCGACGGACAGAGGCTCCCGGAGACCAACCCGCGCTTTGAATCGGCGCTCCGTGCCACAGGGTGTTGGAGCGCGGACCTTTTGGCCGAGCTTCGTGCCCGCGGCAGTGTGCGCGGGATCCCTGCCGTACCCGAGCGGATCCGACAGCTCTTTCCGACCGCACCCGATATCGCGCCGGAGTGGCACCTTGCGATTCAGCAAGCCTTCCAGGCGCAAGTAGACAATGCGGTCTCGAAAACGATCAATCTTCCCGCCGCCGCCACACCCAAGGACGTGGAGGCGATCTACACGTCCGCGTGGCGTCGTGGGTTGAAGGGCGTCACCGTCTTCCGTGAGGGCTGCAAGGGGGTGGCGGTCTTGGTGCGCGGAGCGGGAGAGGCGGTGGAAGCGCCCGCGGACTACGCCGGCGACTGCGCAGAGACGCACTGCGGATAGCGCCAGGCGGTCGGGTCTCGAAGGGCTGCCAAGCGAAGCCCGCCGGCGCGGCGGGGTGGACCCAGGGTCTGGAGTCGGCTGCGCCGCGGCGTGTACGGGGAACCTCCGTAGTCCGCGTGCGGATTGCCCGTTGCGAGCGGCTCTCCTTCCCGGGCGCTCGTTCGGCCCCTCCCTGGCATTTCCGAAGCCGTGCGAATTCGCGCGGGTCTGGCGTATCCTGCGGCGCCCGAGGTTGGGAGGAGGACGACATGGAGCGCGCCGCGCAGGTCCACCGTTGATCGTCGCCGTACCCAAAGAAACCTGGCCCGGCGAGCGCCGCGTAGCGCTGGTCCCCGATGCAGTGAAGAATCTCGCGAAGGCGGGAATCGAAGTTGCGATCGAGACCGGCGCTGGCAGCGGCGCGGGCTTCGATGACGCTTCGTTTGCGGCTGCGGGAGCCACGGTCGTGGGGGACGCGGCTCTCCTTCTCGGCCGCGCCGACCTGGTGGTGAAGGTTCAGCCTCCGCGCGCCCTCGAGCACGGCGGCCACGAGATCGATCTCTTGCGCGAGGGTGCGGCGCTCATCGGCCTGCTCCGTCCGCTCGACATGCCCGGCATCGCCCGGCAGCTCGCCCTGCGTCGCATTACCGCGTTCGCCCTCGAGCTCATCCCTCGCATTACCCGCGCCCAGAGCATGGATGTCCTCTCCTCGATGGCCACCATCGCCGGCTACCACGCCGTGCTGCTCGGTGCCCAGGCGCTTCCAAAGATCTTCCCGATGCTCGTGACGGCCGCCGGAACGCTCTCTCCTGCGCGGGTACTCGTGGTGGGTGCCGGGGTGGCCGGGCTCCAGGCGATCGCGACGGCGCGACGTCTCGGCGCAGTGGTAGAGGCCTATGACACCCGGCCGGCGGTGAAGGAGCAGGTGCAAAGTCTTGGTGCGCGCTTCGTCGAGCTTTCCCTCGAGACGGGAGATGCGGAGGACAGTGGCGGCTACGCCAAGGCCCAGAGCGAGGATTTCTACGCACGCCAGCGGGCGCTCCTCGGCGAGCGTGTGCGCGCGGCAGACGTCGTCATCACGACGGCCCAGGTCCCGGGCCAGCGCGCACCACTGCTCATCGACGAGGCCACGGTAGAAGCCATGCGCCCGGGATCGGTGATCGTCGATCTCGCTGCCGAGCAGGGCGGGAACTGCGCACTCACGCAAGCCGGCCACGACGTGGTCGCCCATGGCGTGCAGATCCGCGGACCCTTGAACCTGCCGAGCGCCCACCCGTCCCATGCCAGTCAGCTCTTCGGGCGCAATGTCGCGACTTTCATCCTTCACCTCGTGAAGGATGGCCAACTGACCCTCGATCTTGACGATGAGGTGACCCGCGCACCACTTCTCACACATGAAGGCAAGGTGGTGCACGAGGGAACGCGGGCACGTCTCGAAGTGACCGCTGGCGGCGGAGCCTAAGCCCAGGGAGGAAGCGATGTCAACGACGGTTTTGATGCAGATCTACGTCTTCGTGCTTGCCGGCTTCGTGGGATACCAGGTGATCTCCCGTGTCCCACCGCTCCTACATACGCCCCTCATGTCGGCCACGAACGCGATCTCCGGCATCTCCCTGGTGGGCTCGCTCGTAGCCGCCGGCGCCAACTACGGCCCGGTCTCCACCGCCTTAGGCTTCGTCGCAGTCACCGCAGCAACCATCAACGCGGCCTACGCGCTGCGTCGAGAGAAGCATATCGGCT
>DAIOWK010000142.1:0-4073 GCA_036758525.1 Myxococcota bacterium | reverse complement strand
ATCACCGACCGCATGCTGAAGATGTTCCAGCAGGATCGGAAGGCGAAGAGGTGAGACAGTGGTTCATCCCGGTAGCGTACCTCACGGCCTCCGTCCTCTTCTTGGTGGGACTGAGGGAGTTTACGTCGCCCGAGACCACACGCTGGTTCATCCAGGGCTCGTACCTCACCGCCTCCGTCCTCTTCATCCTGTGCCTGAGGGGCCTTTCCTCGCCCGAGACCGCACGCCGCGGCATGAATTTCGGCGCGCTTGGAATGCTGATCGCCATCGTCGGTACGCTCCTTCAGCAGGAGATCGTGCGCCCGGAGTGGATCGTGGCCGGCCTCGTCCTCGGTTCGGCAATCGGTGCGCCCATGGCGATCTTCATGCCCATGACTGCGATGCCGCAGCGCATCGCGATCTCCCACGCTTTCGGCGCGTTGGCCGCGACGCTGGTCGGCATCGACAAGTACTACCGCCACGGCGCCGAGCTGGGATCGGGGACCATGACCGCGGTGGGATTCGAGGTGTTTTTTGGCTCGCTCACCATCACGGGGAGCTTCATGGCGTTCGCGAAGCTCCAAGAGCTGGTACGCGGCGCCCCGATCACCTATCGGCTCCAGAATGCGACCAACCTGACACTCTTCGCGTCCACCTTCGGCATCTTCTTGTACCTGATCTTCGATCCCGGGAACGCGCACCTCTTCTATGGGATGATTTTCCTCGGCCTCATGATCGGGGTGCTGATGGTGCTTCCGATCGGTGGAGCCGATATGCCCGTGGTGGTGTCGCTCCTCAACTCCTACGCCGGGCTGGCTTCGGCAGCGACTGGTTTCGCCCTTTCAAACAACGTCCTCATCATCGCCGGCGCGCTGGACGGCACTTCGGGTTTTCTGCTCTCGGTCCTGATGAGTCGCGCCATGAACCGATCCTTCCGAAACGTGCTGTTCGGCGCGTTCGGCGGCGGGGCGGAGGCTGCGGTGGCTGCGGTGGGCAAGTCCGGGCTCAGCGTGCGCTCCACCACCGTCGAAGATGCGGCGATTCAGCTGGCGTACGCGAGGCTCGTGATCGTCGTGCCCGGCTACGGGATGGCCGTCGCCCAGGGCCAGCACCAGGTGCGCGAGCTGGCCGAACAGGTCGAGGCCCGGGGCGGGCAGGTGAAGTATGCGATCCACCCTGTCGCCGGCCGGATGCCGGGACACATGAACGTGCTGCTCGCGGAGGCCAATATCCCCTACGAGAAGCTCTTGGACATGGACGAGATCAATCCCGAGTTCGCGAATGCCGATGTGGCGCTCGTGATCGGCGCAAATGACGTCGTGAACCCCGCGGCGCGCAACGACCGGTCAAGCCCAATTTATGGGATGCCCATCCTCAATGTGGACCAAGCGAAGCAGGTGATCGTACTAAAGCGCAGCATGAATCCCGGCTTTGCAGGAATCGAAAACGCGCTGTTCTACGATCCGAAGACCGCGCTTCTCTTTGGCGATGCGAAAAGCTCGCTCACCCGGCTCGTGACGGAGATGAAGAACGCTTAGCGTGGCCCGCCCGAGCGAAGGTCTTGGGGCGAGAAAGGTTGGGCCTAGGCGTGGAAATGGCCGGCGCTGTAGGACGGTGCGGAGGAAGGCGTGCTTGGCGGGCTCCGCCGGTGTCGCCGCCAGTCCACGCGGAGCTTGCGCATGCGCGCGCGCAGCGTGTGGGGGTTGATGTCCAGGAGCGCTGCCGCACCGTAGGGACCCTCGATGCGGCCATGGGTCTGCGCCAGGGCCGCTTCAATGTGTAGGGCCATGGCCTCGTTCAAGGTCGGGATCCTGCCCGGCTGTGCGAGAGGTGCGGGGAGAGCGGGGGAGACCGGCGGCGCCAGGCCATCGGCACCATGGGACGCGGATCGTGGGGGGGGTACGGGTCCCAGGGCATGCTCCACCTCGAGCGCCCGGCCATTGCCGAGGATCACGGCACGTTCCATGACTGCAGCGAGCTCGCGGACATTGCCAGGCCAGGGATAGCGGATCAAGAGGTCAAGATCTCTGGGCGAGGGCAGAAGGGGCGGCGTGCCAAAGCGCTTGGCCGCGCGCAGGGCGAAGTGGACTGCCAGCGCGGGCAGATCCTCGACGCGGTCTCGCAGCGGCGCAAGATCGATCGGGAAGACCGCGATTCGATACCAAAGGTCTTCACGGAAGCGCCTCTCAAGAATCATCGCCTGAAGGTCGCGGTGGGTGGCCGCGACCATCCGAACGTCCACGGAGATCTGGCGGTGACCGCCTACGCGTTCGAGCGTGCCGTCTTGCAGCACCCGGAGCAGTCGAACCTGAGCGTCGAGGGGGAGCTCTCCAATCTCGTCGAGGAAGAGCGTCCCGCCGTGGGCCCGCTCGAACCATCCCTTCCGCTCCCCGACCGCGCCGGTGAAGCTGCCGCGCTCGTGGCCGAAGAGCTCTGAGTCGATAAGACCGGGCGGGATCGCGCCACAGTTCACGCGCAGGAATGGCCCGGAAGAGCGGTGCGAGCGGCTGTGGATCGCGCGGGCGATCACCTCCTTGCCCGAGCCTGTCTCGCCGAGGATCAGGACCGGGACATCTAGACCTGCCACAAGGTCGACACGCTCGAGCACGGGACGCAGCCCGCCGTCTGCGCCGATGATCGTGTCGCGCAGCTCCGTGCGGCCGAGGCGGGAGAGGAGCGAGAGCCGGTCCGCCTCTGCCGCCTCGCGCAGCGTGGAGATCTCGCGCAAGCGATGATCGTTCTCGAGCGCCACCGTGAAGGGTTCGATCAGGGTGGAGAGCAGCACCTCGTGCGCGGCGACGAAGCCGCCCGGCGCGCGCGCCACGAGCAGCACGACGCCGATCGGGCCGTCGCGTGACACGAGCGGCCCCGCAAGGACGTCTCCTGCGAGCCCTTCGGGCAAGAGCCCGGGAACCGCAGCGTCTAGCTCCGCCCCCGGGCCATGGGCGATCTCACCGCGCCGACACCAGGAGACCAAGCGCTCGAGCTCTCGGGGCGTGAGATCGCTGCGCGCGTTTTTGGGTGGGCTTGCGTCTTGGCAAGCGGCGCAGGCCACCGTCTCGACGCTCGCGCGAGGGAGATCGATCCGTCGCACGAGGAGCACGTCCACGGGAATCTCGCGCAGCAGGATCGGCGCGATTCGTTCGAGGGACTGCTCAATCTCGATGTGCCGGCACGCTTCCCGCCAGAGCTCGAGCAGCAAAGGCATGAATCCATTCATGAGACACCCTATCCCGTGAGATAATATCGAAGAACTATCATATTAAACGGAAAATCGATCAAATATCGAGACAATTTCCATCATATCTCATAGATTTCTGCTGGCGCTCTTCCGCGCTGCTCCCAGCGCGGGATCAAGCGTTCCGGTCGCAGGCATGCGGCTTGCTCTTGCGAGCGGCGTGCCGGCCCCCTGAAACGCAGCTGCCCGTGCACCGCGGGGGAGGGAGGGGAGGGTACGCGTGTCGAGGGTTCAGCAGGTTCTGGCCGCATTGCTCTGCGTCGCCGGCCTCTCGGCTCCGGCTCTCTCCGCCGAGGTCAGTCTTCTCAACGTCTCCTACGACCCCACCCGTGAGCTCTACACCGCAGTCAACCAGGCCTTCGCGGCCTCTTGGGCGAAGAGCCACGGCGGAATGAAAGTCACCGTGAACCAGTCCCATGGCGGTTCGGGCAAGCAGGCCCGCGCGGTGATCGATGGGCTCGACGCCGACGTGGTGACGCTCGCGATGGCTTTCGACATTGATCAGCTCGCTGAACGCGCGCAGCTCCTGCCCGGCGACTGGCAGAAGCGCCTCCCGTACAACAGTTGCCCCTATACCTCGACCGTCGTGTTCCTCGTCCGCAAGGGAAATCCCAAGGGCATCAAGGACTGGGACGATCTAGTTCGCCCCGGGGTGGCCGTCATCACGCCGAACCCAAAGACCTCGGGCGGCGCTCGCTGGAACTATCTGGCTGCCTGGGCCTACGGGCTGAAGAAGGGCGGCGGCGACGAGGCGAAGGCGATGGAGTTCGTCGACAAGCTCTACCGCAACGCTCCCGTGCTCGACACTGGAGCCCGCGGCTCGACCACCACGTTCGTCGAGCGAGGTATCGGCGAC
>DAIOWK010000141.1:0-8422 GCA_036758525.1 Myxococcota bacterium | reverse complement strand
CCAAAGCGAGTGTGCGTTCGACGTGCACCCCTGGGTCCGATACTGGCTGCACAACGAGTTCTACGAGTTCGGCGGCGAGAAGATGGCCAAGTCGACGGGAAACGTGGTGCTCCTCGAGGATCTCGTCGAGCGCGGCTTCGAGCCGCTCGCCTTTCGCTACTTCTTTCTGCAAGGCCACTACCGGCAGCAGCAAAGCTTTACGCTCGAAGCCATGGAGGCCGCCGCGACAGGCTACCGGCGGCTCTTGGCTCACGCGGCGGAGGTGCGGAGCGAAGAAGGGGAGGCCAATCGAGACCGGATCGCCCCCCTCTGCGCGCGATTTCGCGAAGCCGTACGCGACGACTTGAACGCTCCGCGTGCCCTCGCCGTGGCTTGGGAGGCCGCGCGCGGCCCCGAGCTCTCTCCCGCCGACAAGCGCTCCTTGCTGTTAGAGTTTGACGCTTGGCTCGGGCTCGGCCTGGCGACCGAAGAGCGCCGCAGCGAGAGCGACCCGCGCATCGACGGGCTCCTTGCGCGGCGCGAGGCCGCACGAGAGGCCCGGGAGTTTGCAACGGCCGACCGCATTCGAAAGGAGCTCGAGGCGGAGGGCATCTTGATCGAAGACACACCGGAGGGACCCCGCTGGAGAAGGCGCTGAACAAGAGCTTCGAACTTGTCTCGGAGTACAAGCCCATGGGGGACCAGCCGCAGGCCCTCGCGGAGCTTGTCGCGGGCGTCCGCCGCGGCGAACGGCACCAGACCCTTCTTGGTGTTACCGGCAGCGGGAAGTCCTTTACCATTGCCTGCGTCGTGGCCGCCCTCGACCGTCCGACCCTCGTGATGGCACCCAACAAGACCCTGGCGGCACAGCTCTACGCCGAGTTCAAGGGCCTTTTGCCTGGGAACGCCGTTGAATACTTCGTCTCCTACTACGACTACTATCAGCCCGAGGCCTACATCCCGTCCTCGGACACCTATATCGAGAAGGACTCGTCGATCAACGATGAGATCGACAAGCTGCGGCACTCCGCCACGCATTCCCTTCTCACGCGGCGCGACGTGCTGGTCGTGGCGAGCGTCTCGTGCATCTACGGCCTCGGCGCGCCGACTTCCTACGGATCCATGCATGCGTTCCTCGAAGCCGGACAAAAGCTTTCCCGCGACGACCTGCTGCGGCGGCTCGTGGATATGCTGTATGAGCGCAACGATCTCGACTTCCACCGAGGGACCTTCCGCGTGCGCGGAGACGTGGTCGAGGTTTTTCCCCAATACGAGAATGAGCGTGCTCTGCGCATCGAGTTCTTTGGGGACGAGGTCGAACTCATCTCGGAGATCGATCCCCTGCGCGGGAAGGTCGTGGCACGGCCCAAGCGGGCGATGATCTACCCCGCGAGCCACTACGTCGCCACCGACGAGACGATTCGGCGCGCAGTCGAAGGCATTCGGGGTGAGCTGCAGGAGCGGCTCGCCCATTTTCGTCAGCAGGGAAAGCTCCTCGAAGCCCAAAGGCTCGAGCAGCGCACGCTCTTCGACTTGGAGATGCTCGAACAGATGGGCTTTTGCCACGGGGTCGAGAACTACTCGCGCTGGCTGGATGGCCGTAGCGCCGGCCAGCGCCCGTACACGCTCTACGACTACTTCCCCGACGACTATCTCTTGGTCTTGGACGAGAGCCACGTGACGGTCCCACAGATCGGCGGCATGTACCGTGGCGACCGCGCGCGCAAGGAGACCCTGGTCGAGTTCGGCTTCCGCCTCCCGTCGGCCCTGGACAACCGTCCGCTGCGGTTCGACGAATGGGAGGAGCGGGTGGGCCAGGTGATCTACGTCTCGGCGACGCCCGCGGAGTTCGAGCTCGAGCGTTCCAAGGGAGTCGTGGTTGAACAAATCATCCGACCGACGGGTCTCATCGATCCGAAGATCGAGGTCCGCCCGGCGGCGGGCCAGGTGGACGACCTGCTGGGCGAAATTCGGGAGCGGGTCGCAGAAGGGGACCGCGTGCTCGTAACCACGCTCACCAAGCGCATGGCGGAAGAGCTCACCGAGTACTACGCCGAGCATGGGATTCGTGTGCGCTACCTGCACAGCGACGTCCAGACCATCGAGCGCATGGAGATCATCCGCGAGCTGCGCGAGGGAGCGTTTGACGTGCTCGTCGGCATCAATCTCTTGCGGGAGGGGCTCGACATCCCAGAGGTGGCGCTTGTGGCGATCCTGGACGCGGACAAGGAAGGGTTTCTGCGCTCCACCCGGTCGCTCATCCAAACCATCGGGCGCGCCGCACGCAACGTGAAGGGAACGGTCGTTCTCTACGCCGACCGGGAGACCGACTCGATTCGCGCGACGATCGCCGAGACGAACCGACGCCGGGAGATCCAGGAGCGCTACAACCTTGAGCACGGCATCACGCCGCGCTCCGTGGTGAAGAAGATCTCGAGCCTGCGCGAATCGATCTGGGAGGCGGACTACGTGACCGTGCCCACGCGAAAGGAAGCATCCGAGGAGATGCTGCCCTCGCACGAGCTGCCGGCGCTGATCGCGGGGCTGCGGCGGGAGATGGCCCTGGCCGCGAAGAGCCTCGAATTCGAACGTGCAGCCGAGCTGCGCGACCGCATCCGTGAGCTCGAGGCGCTGCGCCTGCGGACTTCCTAGTGAGCTGGACGGAGCGCCTCGACGAGCTCCCGGCGACCCCCGGGGTCTACCTCTTCAAGAACTCGAATGGCCGGGTGCTCTATGTCGGCAAGGCCCAGAGCCTAAGAGCGCGCGTGCGGTCGTATCTCGGCCCGGGCGGGGACGGTCGGCACCAGGTGCCTCACCTCCTCGAGCGCGTGGCCGGGCTGGATGTGCTCGTCACCCCCTCGGTCAAGGACGCACTCTTGCTCGAGAACGAGCTCATCAAGCAGCATCGCCCGCCCTTCAATGTGCGATTGCGCGACGACAAGCAATACCTCGGGCTGCGCCTCGACGCGCGCGAGGCTTGGCCGCGCCTGCAGCCCGTACGGCGCTTTCGCGAGGACGGCGCCCAGTACTTCGGACCCTACACCTCGAGCCAGGCGCTGCGCGAAGCGGTGTCCAATCTCCGTCGCATCTTCCCATTGCGCTCATGCAGCGACCCGACCTTCAAAGACTATGCACGCCGGGGGCGGCCTTGCATCGAGTTTGAGATGCGGCGTTGTCTCGCGCCGTGCTGCGGACGGATCGATGAATCGGCCTACGCCGAGCTTGTGAAGGGGACGGCCCTCTTCTTGCGCGGGCGGTCCGAGGAGCTCGTCGGGCACCTGCACGAGCGCATGGAGGAGGCGGCGAGAGAGGAGCGATTCGAGGAGGCTGCACGCGTGCGCGACCAGATTGGCGCCGTCGAGCAGACCGTCGAGCGACAGGGCATCGTCGGCGCGCGAGGCATCAATCGCGACGTCTTCGGCCTCGCCCGCAGCGCGGGAGAAGTCCAGGTCGAAGTTCTCTACGTGCGCGACGGTCGCGTGGTCGGCGCAAGCGACCACGGGCTCTCCGACGTCCGTTTGGACGACAGCGCGGTCATGAGCTCGTTCCTGGGTCAGTACTACGGGGGCAGCGAAGAACGCCCGGTGCCGAGCGAGGTGTTGACCCCCATCCCTGTCGACGATGACGGTGCCCTCGAGGCGCTGCTTAGCGAGCGCGCCGGGCGCACGGTGCGTGTGCGCACGCCACGCCGCGGAGCGCTGCGGGAGATTGTCGCCATGGCAAGCGCGAATGCGGAGCTTGCGCTCGCTCGCCGGGTCGAAGCCCGCGAGAGCGTCGAAGCGGCCGCGGAAGAACTGAGGGAACGCCTGGCCCTTCCTCAGCTTCCGCGCCGGATCGAGTGCTACGACGTGTCGACGCTCCAGGGTGTCCTGTCGGTGGCGAGTCGCGTGGTCTTCGAGGATGGCCGCCCGCTCAAGGCAGGCTATCGCCGCTATCGGATCCGCGAGGCGGCGGGCGGAGATGACTACGACTGCATGCGCGAAGTGCTGCGACGCCGCTTTGCGCGCGTAGACCAGGACCCGCTTCCCGACCTTCTCGTGGTCGATGGAGGAAAAGGGCAGCTCGGCGTGGTCGTGGCCGCCCTGCGCGACGCTGGACTCGAGACCCCGGCGATCGCCCTCGCGAAGGAACGCGACGAGGGATCCCCCTCGCCGCGGGTGCGGCGTTCCGGGGGACTCAAGGCCGAACGCGTGTTCGTGCCGAGACGCAAGGAGGCGGTGCTTCTCAGCCCGAGTTCGCGCGGACTGCTCCTGCTTCAACGCGTGCGGGACGAATCGCACCGGTTCGCGATCGAGTTTCAGCGTGCGTTGCGCAACCGAGTGGGCCTGACCTCCGTGCTGCAGGAAATCCCGGGGATCGGACCTGCCAAACGGCGGGCGCTGCTCAAGCATCTGGGCTCTCTACGCGGGGTACGCGCGGCCAGTGTTGAGGCGCTGGCTGCGGTGCCCGGCCTCTCGGCCCGCGACGCCGAAACCGTGCGCCGCTTCTTCGATGCCGCAGGCCCGCCGCCGAGCGAGGCCGAGGCGAGCTCCCCCGGCGGCACGGCCTAGCCGTCGGGGGTCCATCGGCCGGCAGCGCAGGCGCAGATTGGACCCGCGGGCGTCAAGAGCGCGGGCGGACCAGCCGATTCCTTCCCGGAACCCCGGGAGGAGAGCCATGTTCCACGCCTCGACGCTGGCCCGTCGCGCGGCTCACTCCGTCGTGCGCGGCGTCCTTGCGATCGCGCTTGGCGCGGCCTCCCTCGGGCCCCTTCGCGCCTCGGCGGAGATCTACCGCTGGGTGGACTCGGAAGGGCAGCTTCACGTGGCACAGCACCTGGACGAGGTTCCGCCGGAATACCGCCCTGCGGCGACCGCCAACCCAAGCGAGCCCGGCCGCGGCAGCGTGCAGACCTTCAACACACCGGCAGCGCCTCCGGCCGCCCAGGCGCCCGGGGCCGTTCAAGCTCCGCCGGGGCGGACCTATCGCATCCCGGTACAGCGCGCGGGGACGGGAATGCTCGTGCAAGTGCGGCTCAATGATCGGGTGACCGCGCCCTTTCTGATTGACACCGGCGCGAGTGACGTTCTCATACCCAAGCAGGTGGCAGACGAGCTCGGCCTCGGCGCTGGGCCGGACACACGGACCATGCGCTTCGCGACCGCGAACGGACATGTGGACCAGCCCGTCGTGATGCTCGATTCGGTCGACCTGGGCGGCGCCCGCGTGGAAAAGGTTCCGGCCAGCGTGAGCGCGGGGATGGAAATCGGTCTTCTTGGGCTCTCCTACTTCAACCACTTCACCTACAACATCGATGCGGCCGCGGGAATCGTGACCTTGACGCCCAACAACCTCGTCGAATCGGGCGCCATTCGAGGGGGCCGCAGCGAAGCGCAGTGGCGCGCTGAGTTCCAAAACGTACATGTGCGCATTGCAGCCATCGAAGCGAAGCGCGAAACAGTCCCCCCGAACCACTCCCGCGAGCTTCAGCGATTGGATGACGAGAAGGCAGCGCTCGAGCGGCAGCTCGATCTGCTCGAGACGGAAGCCGACGCGGCCCGGGTTCCCGTGACCTGGCGCGAGTAGGACGCTGGAAGGGCGTGCCTTGCCTGCCCACTCCCCAAGCGGTGGGAAGCACAGTTCCCATATCGAGCCTCAGAGGCATCCTTCGGCGAGCGGCGTGTGCCTCCCGCTTCCCCGCACGCGGCAGGAAATCTCCCGCCTCTGCGCGAGGCTCGCGAAGTTCTTGCGGGCTTCTGAGTCGTGGCATTGATCTTGCTCCGCTCTTCAGCGACTCCCGGAGGAGCCTCCCCCCCATGGCTCACAAGCCCGACGGAAACGAAGCCGCTGCCCCTTCGTCTACGGCAACTCGCGAGGTCTCAGGGGTTCGTGATCGGATTCGCGGAGAGCTCGAGCAGCGCGGCGTATCGCCTGAGCTCGCCGCTGCCCTCGCCCTACGACTCGAGCAACTCGTGATGGCGCTCGGCGTCTCGGGCTGCCAGGCCGTGTGCGACGCAGCGCTTGTCGCAAGCGGCGCCCCTCCTGCTCTACCGCCTCTCGCGCGGAGTACGAACGAGCTCGATGAGATTCAGCGCCTCATGGGGGCCTTCGTGGGAGAGCTGCACAAGCTCGAGGAGGCCCTTCAACTCCTTGCGACCTACCTCGCCCGCATTCGCGACCAAGCGAAGGGTGCGCTGCCGAAGACCGTGCACTAAGGGGGTCGCGCGGAGCGCGAGCCACCCGCGGCTACCTACTCTCCTCGCCAGCTCGGCCGCCGTTTCTCGACGAACGCGCGCTGTGCCTCGGCGGCATCCCGCGTCGCTCGCAGCGGCCGACCGAGCTCTTCCTGTCGGCGATAGGCCTCTTCGAGGGGGAGTGCCAGGAGCTCTCGGACCCCTTGCCGGGTCGCGCGAACGGCAAGAGGCGCATTGGCGGCGATCGTGTCGGCGAGGCGGAGGGCCGTGGGAAGGAGCTCCGCCTGCGCAACCAAGCGATTCAGGAGCCCGATCTCGAGTGCACGCTCGGCGGAGATCGGCTGGGCGAGGAGGAGGAGTTCGAAGGCGTGGACCCAGGAGATCTGGCGCGGGAGCAGAACCGTGGCGTTGCCCGTCGGGTAGAGGCCAAGGGCGACCTCTTCGAGCGCGAAGGTAGCCTCGGGCACCGCGACGCGGAGTTCGGCGGCCAGCATGAGGTCGAAGCCACCGGCGCGGGCGTGGCCGTTGATCGCGCAGACGAGCGGGGTGGCGAGATCGAAGCCGGCGAGCAGAGCGGTACTCACGCTGCGCAGTCCCTCGAACTCCTGCGGCGTCACAGTCTCGCCGCGGGCGAGACGTTGGGCCGCGGGAATCGTAAGGCGCATATCCATGCCTGCGCAGAACACGCTGCCGGCCCCGGTCAAGACGGCGCACCGTATCTCGGGCGACGCCGCGATGCGTCGCCAAGCGCTTGCGAGCGCGTGGAGGGTCAGAGGATCCAGCGCATTGGCGCGCTCCGGACGGTCAATCGTCACCAGCGCCACGCCGGGGTGCTCTTCGGGCAGCTCGAAGCGGATGGGCACGAAGCCTCCGGGGCCGAGGCCCGCTAGCGCGGGTCCAAGCGAGGTGCCGCGTCGAGAACCTCACGCACCTTGCGCGTCAGCTCCTCGGGGGCAAAGGGCTTGCCGAGGAAGGCGATCTCCGGTTCGAGCACCCCGTGGTGCGCCATCACCTCTTCCATGTAGCCGGAAACGTAGAGCACGCGCATTTCCGGTCGCAGCGCCGCGGTGTGCGAAGCCAGCTCGCGACCACTCATGAGGGGCATGACCACGTCCGTCAGCATGAGATCGATCGGCTCGGGGTGCCGTTGGCACAGGCGCAGCGCCTCTGCGGGGCTCTCCGCCTCGAGCACACGATAGCCAGCGCTCTCGAGCACACGCTGGACCAGGCGGCGCACGGCGTCCTCGTCCTCCACGAGCAGAACGGTCTCGCTGCCTCCGCCTCTTGCCGCGCGCTCGGCCGAGGCCGGCGCCTCGGGAGGGCGATCGACTTCGGGCAAGAAGATGCGAAACGTGGCTCCGGCCTTGGGGGAGCTCTCGGCGTGGACCTGCCCTCCGCTCTGCTGCACGATTCCGTAGACCGTGGAGAGGCCGAGCCCCGTTCCTTTGCCCGGTGGCTTGGTGGTGAAAAAGGGCTCGAAAATATGACTGCGGGTCTCCTCGTCCATACCGATTCCTGTGTCGCGCACGATGAGGCACGCATAGGGCGCCGGAGACAGACCGATCGCGGCCGAAGCGTTTCGATCGATGTGAGAGGTCTCGAGCGAAAGGCACCCGCCTGTCGGCATGGCGTCGCGCGCGTTTACGGCCAGATTTACCAGTACCTGCTCGAGCTGGCCCGGGTCGGCGTGGACCGCACCCGCGGCGGGGTCGAGCCGCGTTTTTAGCTCCACATCCTCACCGATCACCCGGCGCAGCATCTTGTCCAGGCCAGAAACGACAGCGTTTAGTTCGAGCACCCTGCGCTGCTGTACCTGGCGGCGGCTAAAGGTGAGGAGCTGCCCCGTGAGCTCGGAGGCGCGGCGCGCGGCCTCGCCGATCTCTTCGATGTCCCGCCGCAGGGGATCGCTCGCAGAGAGTGCCTCGAGCACAAGGTCGCCGTAGCCGCGGATCGCGGTCAGTAGATTGTTGAAGTCGTGGGCGATGCCGCCCGCGAGGCGACCCACGGCCTCCATCTTCTGGGCTTGGCGGAGCTGCTCCTCACTCCGCGCGAGGGCCGCCTCGGTGATGCGCCGTGCCGTCACGTCTCGAGAGATAACGACGGCGCGGCGCTCGCCAGCCGCCGTCACGAAGGTACCACCGCTCGCCTCAAAGGAGCGCCAGCTTCCGTCCTTGTGGCGCGCGCGGACGCGGACTTCCTCCGGCTGGCGACCGCCGAGGAAGTGGGAAAAGACCTCCATCGCCTGCGCACAGTCATCGAGCAGGAAGGGC